>JANLVQ010000165.1:0-5245 GCA_031364085.1 Chitinophagaceae bacterium | reverse complement strand
AAGTTCAAGAATAATAATCAAAATAAAGAATAAATTATAGCTTAAAAATAAAAATATGATGAACTATTTTCTATTTAAGTAAATGCAAATAAATTTTCGAAGCCAAATTTCACACAAATTTTATTTGCGATTATTTTAATTTACTTAAATAGAAAATAGTTCATCATATTTTTATTTTTAAGCTATAATTTATTCTTTATTTTGATTATTATTCTTGAACTTCACCATCTGTAAAATGTTGAAATAAAATAATTAAATTAAATTATAGTGATAAGTAAATTTATTAGTCTGTTTCTAAGACTTTCTTTTTGTTCAATCATATTATTATCTTGTAAATCATCTTCTAAAGAAGAACCTCCAAAAACAAATTCCAAAAAGCCACCAATAAAAGTTGATGCTTTTATTGTTACTGCTAAAGAATTAAGTCAAGATATTGAAGTGCCTGGAAGCCTTGTTCCATTTGAAGAAACTGATATCCACCCAGAAACTTCAGGAAGAGTTACTGAAATTTTATTTAAGGAAGGAACCAATATTGCTAAAGGTGCAGTATTAATTAAATTGTTTGATGGAGATTTAATGGCTCAGTTCAACAAATTAAATATTCAACTAAAAGTTGCAGAACAAACTCTTGGTAGATATGATGCATTATTAAAAATAAATGGGGTTAGTCAGCAAGAGTATGATCAATACAAGTTAACTGTAAATAGTTTACAAGCCGATAAACAAATACTACAAACCAATTTTGAAAAAACCAGAGTACGAGCTCCATTTAGTGGTAAAGTTGGTTTAAGAAATATTAGTTTAGGAGCATATATAAATCCTCAAACCACCATTACAACTATTCGTCAAGTAAATCCACTGAAACTTGATTTTAGTGTTCCTGAAAAATATGGTTCAATTTTAAAAGTTGGTACAAAAGTTCAGTTTACAATAGAGGATGATAATAAAAATTATACAGCAACTATTTTAGCTACTGAAAATAATATAGCTGTCGATTCACGAAGCTTAAGAGTAAAAGCAAGAGTTAATCAGTCAAACCCAAAACTAATTGCTGGAACTTTTGTAAAAGTGAATTGTAATTTAGGAAAAAATAATGCAGCAATTATGATTCCATCACAAGCTGTAATACCCAAATCAAGAAATAAAGAAGTATTGGTTTATTCGGGTGGATTTGCTAAAATACAAATTGTAAAAACTGGAGCACGAGATTCTTCTATGGTAGAAATCACTTCAGGACTAAATGTTGGCGATACTATTTTAACCACAGGATTATTATCAGTTAAACTAGGTGCAACTATTAAACTGAATAAAATAAAAAACTAAAAATAGCAGTGTGAATATTTCTGAAATTAGTTTGCGAAGGCCAGTAATGGCAATTGTATTGAGTATTATTATTATACTATTTGGAGTAATAGGTTTTAATTTTTTAGGTGTAAGAGATTATCCTGCAATCGATCCTCCAAACATAAGTGTTCGAACATCATATACTGGTGCTAATTCAGATATTATTGAGTCACAAATTACAGAACCTCTAGAAAAAGCTTTGAACGGAATTGCGGGTGTAAAAAATATTACATCATCAAGCAGTTCAGGTAGCAGTAATATAAATGTTGAGTTTGAATTAGGAGAGGATTTAGAAGCTGCAGCAAATGATGTTCGAGATAAAGTTTCTCAAGCCATTCGTTCTTTGCCTTCAGATTTAGAAGCTCCTCCTGTTGTGTCAAAAGCAGATGCAAGTTCCGACCCCATAATTTCAATGACTGTTCAAAGCAATACCAGAAATCAATTAGAGATTACAGAGTATGCAAATAATAATTTATTAGAACGTTTACAAACTATTCCTGGTGTAAGTGGTATTTTAATTTGGGGAGAGAAAAGGTATGCCATGAGAATATGGTTTAATACCACCAACTTAGGTGCTTATGGGTTAACATACACCGATGTTCAAAGTGCATTGATGAAAGAAAATGTTGAATTGCCTGCAGGAAAAATTTCAGGCAATGCAACAGAACTTTCTGTAAGAACATTTGGTAAGATTAATACTGAAGAAGAATTTGAAAATGTTATTATCAAAAATGTAAATGGAACCACTATTAAAATTAAAGATGTTGCCGATGTGGTTTTGGGTCCTGAAAATGAAGAATCTGTTTTAAAAGAAAGTGGAGTACCAATGATTGCCTTAGCAATTGTGCCTCAGCCAGGTTCAAATTATGTGGCCATTTCAAATGAATTTTATAAACGATTAGAACAAATAAAAAAAGAAGTACCGGAAGATATTAAACTTCAAATTGCTCTCGATCAAACGAAGTTTATTAAGAAATCAATTTCAGAAGTAAAAGAAACTTTAATGATTTCTTTGGTTCTTGTTATTCTTATTATCTACTTATTTTTTAGAGATTGGTTAATTGCATTTCGACCTTTGATTGACATTCCAGTTTCATTAATTGGTGCATTCTTCATTATGTATTTGTTTGGGTTTACTATTAATGTTTTAACCTTATTAGCTATTGTTCTTGCAACAGGTTTAGTAGTAGATGACGGTATTGTTGTTACCGAAAATATATATAAAAAAATGGAAGCTGGCATGAATAAGTGGAGAGCTGCAGCTGAAGGTTCTAAAGAAATTTATTTTGCAGTTATCTCAACATCTTTAACACTTGCCATTGTTTTTTTACCTGTTATTTTTTTACAAGGATTTGTAGGAAGATTATTTCGTGAATTTGGAATTGTGGTTGCAGGAGCTGTTTTAATTTCAGCTTTAGTTTCATTAACCTTAACACCTGTATTGAATGTTAAGATGACAAAGAAAAAACCTAAACATTCCAAGTTTTACATTTATACTGAACCATTTTTTAAAGGCATGGAAAATGGGTATAGAAATTTGTTGAATGGATTTATGAAATTTAGAGGAGCTGCAATTTTTATTATTCTTGCTTGTTTTGCAATTATTTATTTAGTAGGAAAAGATATTCAGACTGAATTGGCACCTATGGAAGATAGAAGTCAGTTCAGGGTTTCAGTTACTGCACCCGAAGGAACTGCTTATGATTATATGGATAATTATATGTATAAATTATCTCTTTTTTTAATTGATTCAGTGCCTGAAAAAGAAATCATCATTTCTATAACAGCTCCTGGATTTACAGGTTCAGGTGCAATAAACACTGGGTTTTTAAGAACTACTTTAGTTCCTCCAAATCAACGAAAAAGAAGTCAACAAGAAATTGTTGACATGGTAAATAAAAATATTTCAAAATTTACTGAAGGCAGAGCAGTAACTATTCAAGAGCAAACTATTTCTGTGAGTAGAAGAGGCGGACAGCCTGTTCAATTTGTTGTTCAAAATGTAAACTTCGATAAAATTAAAGAGGTATTGCCTAAATTTTTAGATGCAGCAAATAATAGCGATGTTTTAATGAATGTAGATGCCGATTTGAAATTTAATAAGCCAGAACTTAGAATCATAATTGATAGGCTAAAAGCAAGTGCATTAGGAGTAAGTATACAAAATGTTTCAGAAGCTTTACAACTCGCATTGAGTAATAGAAGAATTGGTTTCTTTACAAAAAATGGAAAACAATATGTGGTAATGGCACAAGTGAATAGAAATGATAGAGATGAACCAGCTGATTTAAAAAATATTTACGTAAAAAATAATTTAGGAAAAACTATTTCTTTAGACAATTTAGTAAACTTTGAAGAGGATAATACACCACCCACTATCTATCATTTTAATCGTTATAAATCTGCAACAATTTCTGCTGGCTTAGCTCCTGGAAAAACAGTTGGTGATGGTATTAAAGAAATGCAAAAAATTTCTAAAGAATTACTCGACGAAACCTTTTCTACCTCTTTAAGTGGCTCATCAAGAGACTTTGCAGAAAGTGGCAGTAATACCAGCTTTGCATTTTTATTAGCATTAGTATTAATATTTTTAGTTCTTTCAGCTCAATTCGAAAGTTTTATTGACCCTATAATTATTATGATAACAGTGCCTTTAGCTATTGCAGGTGCTTTACTTTCTTTACAATTATTCGGACAGACATTAAATATTTTTTCTCAAATAGGAATGATTATGTTAATTGGTTTAGTAACCAAAAATGGAATTTTAATTGTTGAATTTGCAAATCAAAAACAAATTAAAGGGTTAACAAAAACTCTTGCAGTTACAGAAGCTGCTGTTGCTAGGTTTAGACCAATTTTAATGACAAGTTTGGCTATGGCTTTGGGTGCTTTACCATTGGCTTTATCTTTAGGCGATGCATCTACAAGCAGAATTCCATTAGGTATTGTAATTGTTGGTGGCATTATGTTTTCTCTAATCTTAACTTTATTTGTAATTCCTGCGATGTATGCTTTTTTGTCATCAAAGAAAAAAGTTAGTGAAATGGATTTATTAGTTAACGATACAACCCTTGTGAATTAATATGATGAAGAAATTAATTTATATAATTTATTTTTTATTTATTCAACAAACTAATGTTTGGGCACAGCAAATGTTAACTGTTGAACAAGCAATTGCTACTGCTTTAGAAAATAATTATAGTATTCAATTATTGAAAAATGATTCTAGTTCATTTGCTCTAGATAATAGCTATGCTAAAGCTGCATTTTTGCCTAGATTGAATGCTACTAGCAACTTACAATTTAATAATAATAATCAATCACAAACATTTCTAGATGGTACAAAAAGAGAAAGGGATAATGTAAAATCGAACAATATTAATGCAGCAATACAATTAAGCTGGAACTTATTTGATGGTTTAAAAATGTTTGCAACAAAGGAAAAACTTGCAGAGTTTGTTCAATTAGGTTCTTTGAATATTCGAAATCAAATTGTAAATACTGTAGCTACTGTTACCAATAATTATTACAATATTGTTCGTCAAAAGCAATTACTAAAAGCAATTGAAGAGCAAATGAGTGTGAATGAAGAAAGATTGAAAATAGTCGAAAAAAAATTATCAGTTGGGCTAGGAGCCAAGCCAGAATTATTACAAGCCAAAGTAGATTTGAATGCTCAAAAAGCAGCACGAATGAAACAGCTTACTTTAATTGAACAATTAAAAGAACAATTGAACCAATTAATGAATGTTAAGTTATCATCTGTTTATGATGTTGATGATGAAATTGGTTTTAAACCAAATATTATTTTAACCGAAATAATGTCTGTTGCTCAAAATGAAAATCCATCTTTATTAGCCATTAAAAAAAATTTGGAAATTGGAAAACTCACTTTAAAAGA
>JANLVQ010000084.1:0-6949 GCA_031364085.1 Chitinophagaceae bacterium | reverse complement strand
GGTATGGGTCCAATTTGTGTTAAAGAACATCTAGCAAAACATTTACCAGGTCATTTTTCTGTGAAATCAAATGGAGCAGTTTCTGCTGCAAACTTAGGCTCTGCTTCAATTCTGTTAATTAGTTATGCATATATAAAAATGTTAGGTTTTGATGGAGTTAAAAAAGCAACTGAGTTTGCAATTTTAAATGCCAATTATATGAAAGCAAGATTAGAAAAATATTATCCAATTCTTTATACAGGTAAAAATGGAACATGTGCCCATGAGTTTATTGTTGATTTAAGACCATTTAAAATATCTGCAGGAGTAGAAGCAGAAGATGTTGCAAAACGTTTAATTGATTATGGTTTTCATGCACCAACAATGAGTTTCCCTGTTGTTGGAACTATTATGATAGAACCTACTGAAAGTGAAGATAAAGCTGAACTTGATAGATTTTGTGATGCATTAATTGCAATTTATCAAGAAATAAAAGATATAGAATCTGGTAAAACCGATAAACTTAATAATGCTTTAAAAAATGCTCCTCATACACAAGCAATTGTTTGTGCTGATGAATGGAATAATCCATATACTCGTCAGCATGCAGCATTCCCATTAAGTTATGTAACACAAAATAAATTTTGGCCAAGTGTAGCAAGAGTAAATAATACTTTTGGAGATAGAAATTTAATTTGTACTTGTGAGCCAACTGAAAGTTATATGGAAGAGGCTTAACGAAGTATTAATTCATCTAAATTTGAAATGATTTTATAGTGACTGATTTGATAAAAATCAGTCACTTCTTTTATAAGGGTATCTCTCACTACAATCAATAAATTTTTAATTGGTGTAGATGATAATATAGAATTGAAAGCAAGATGAAATCCTTTTTCTTTAAGTTCTAATCTTCCAATTTCATCAATAATTATTGTGTTGGTTATTTTATTATTTACATTAATGATGATGTTATTTGCTTTTGCAAATGATGCTTTACTGAAATTATATTTCCCAATATTTTCTATATCATTTTCTTTAAAATTGAGTTTGTCAATTTCAGCATTAAAAAATGATTTATTAGCAATATCATAAAATAATTTTGTTCCATTCATTTCAGGCATTAATATACCAGAAATATGTTTATTCTCTTTACAAAAGTGAAATAGTTCAGACGTTTTACCACTATGTATTGGCTTTGAAAAAATAATCAAATTCATCAAAAATTATTTAGTTATTGATGTGTTATGATGAAAGAGTGTAACATGAATAAGCAAATTACTAAAATTAAAAACCCTTTTTAAACCCTTATGATTACTGCTTTCCCGCCAAGCATAAATCACAAGTTGATGAAGAAAAGGGAAAAATGATATTATGGTAGAAATATCTTTTTCGTATTTGAATTGTTTACTCTTCAAATACTTGTTTAAAATTTTTGTAACAATAGGCGTTACGATAAAGTACCAAAAACTTATGATTACAAAACTAAGAACTAAAGAAGAAATCAGCTGATTAATTACTTTATTATCATAATTCAAAAAAAATAAAATAAGCGTTATAACAATTGCAAAAACAAAAAATAACAAGTAACCCTTTCTTTTTTTAGTACTATTAATTTTCAAAAGTTTTGTTGTATTAAATTGAATTTTTATTTGCTGTTGTAATGGATTGGTAATGATTTTATATGTAAGTGTGGCAATAATAATTCCACCAATAAAATAAATCATAACATAAATAAGCAAAATCCAGAAACTGCCATTAACTTGATAATTTGAAAATTGTTTTAAAACAAAATTGATAAAACCATTTGTTGCCTCGATTAAATTATTTCCATAAAAAAACAACAACAATAAAATTTTTTGTAAAGCAGATTCTAGCATAGCAATGGTGCTAAACAACAAAATACTTATTAGATTAATGTTTAAAATGCTGTAAACAATACACGCTAAAAATGCTTGAAATAAAACAGCTATGTACGCTGTGACTGGTGTATAAGGAGAAATGGATAGTTTAATTACTACAACAATGCACAGTGCTTTTAAAATATCTTGAAAAATATGTTGAGAAATTGTGGCAATTAATGTTAGTATAATCATTGCCATCCCTCCAACCATTAAGCCAGTAAATGGAAGCTGCAATGCGTGTAATGCACCACCCAAACCACTTTCAATAAAAGCCCATAGTGCAGTTAGCCTTTGAATTGCAATTTTTATTTCTTGCGTATTTAAAGAATTTTGATGCCAGTTTAAAGTTCTCAATTTATAATTTTCTTTAAAAATAAAGCTACTAAAATATATTCTTATGTAAAGTTGAAAGAACTTTTTTAATATCTTTATCAATTACTTTTTAAAATAGAAGTTTAATCAAAATTATTGTGATGAACAATGAAGAAAAATTTATGAGAAATGCCATTCAACTTTCAATTGAAAACGTTGAAAGTGGAAATGGTGGACCATTTGGTGCTGTAATAGTTAAAGATGGAAAAATAATTGCTCGTGGCGTTAATAATGTAACCACATTTAACGATCCTACTGCACATGCTGAAGTGGTTGCTATTCGTGAAGCATGTAATATTTTAAATACTTTTCAATTAAATGGTTGCGAAATATATACCTCTTGTGAACCTTGCCCTATGTGTTTAGGTGCAATTTATTGGGCTAGACCCGATAAATTATTTTATGCCAATAATAAAGAAGATGCTGCTGCAATTGAGTTTGATGATAAATTTATTTACGAGGAAATTGCAAAACCAATTTCGGAAAGAAAATTATTTACAAAACAACTTTTAAGAAATGAAGCCAATGAAGCTTTTAGTAAATGGGTTAACAGTAATTTTAAAATAAATTATTAATGATAGAATTTATTTTAAATAATCAATTAATTCAAACTAATGAACCAGAAGGCTCTACTGTATTGGATTTTGTAAGATATAGAAAGAGATTAACTGGAACAAAAATTGGATGTAGAGAAGGAGATTGTGGTGCATGTACAATTCTTGTAGGTGCTTTTGAAAATAACAAATTAGTTTATCGAAATATAACTAGCTGCTTAATGCCTTTAGCAAATGCTCAAGGAAAGCATATTGTAAGTATTGAGGGAATTAATCAAAACGAATTAACTCCAGTGCAACAAGCAATGGTTGATGCAAATGGAACACAATGTGGTTTTTGTACCATAGGTTTTGTAATGTCTCTAACAGGTTTTGTAATGAGTACAAATCAATCAAATTATGAAGATGCAATTAAAATGATTGATGGAAACATTTGTAGATGCACTGGATATAAATCAATTGAAAGGGCTGCTAAAATTTTGGTGGAACAAATTTCTAATAAGCCAATTGAACAACCCATTCAGTGGTTAACAACTAATAATTATTTACCAGATTATTTTAATGGTATTGAACAACGATTAAGAAATATTTCTTCTACTTTAACATTAAATGAAAATGGATTATCGATTGGTGGTGGTACAGATTTAAATGTACAAAAACATCATCTGGTTAAAAAATCTCTCATCAATAATTTGTTTGATGATGAAAACTTGAATGGGATAGTTGAAGAGGGAAATCAAGTTATTATTGCTGCATCTAGTACTGTTACTGATTTTGCCGAATCTAAAATTATTAAAAATATTTTTCCAAAATTAGAGCAACATATCAAATTGGTTTCATCAACACCAATAAGAAATATGGCAACCATTGCTGGAAATCTAGTAAATGCTTCTCCAATCGGTGATATGACAATTTTTCTTTTAGCATTAAATGCAGATATTATTTTTAATACTGAACGAAAAATAAAACTGAAAAATTTTTATTTAGGCTATAAACAATTAGATAAACAAGAAAAAGAAATCATCACTCAAATTATTTTCAATAAACCAAATTTAAACTCAAATTTCAATTTTGAAAAAGTTAGCAAAAGAACACATTTAGATATTGCATCTGTAAATACAGCTTGTTTGATAAATTTTGAAAATGGAATTATTAAAGAAATTCATTTATCTGCAGGTGGTGTTGCTCCTTTTCCAAAATATTTAAATAAAACTTGCAATTATCTAATTGGTAAAAAAATGGATAAAGAGGTTTTAATAAATGCTATTAAAATAATTAATGAAGAAATTGCTCCAATAAGTGATGCAAGAGGAACTGCAGATTATAAAAGATTATTATTGCGACAACTTTTTTTAGCTCATTTTTCAGCATCAACAAAGTTGATTGAAGAAACTTTACTTCACATATAATCAAACATATTGTCAACATCAAATAATATATTAAATACAACTTTCATTGGGCCAGATTTTTTAAATCATGTTGCTGGTAAATCCATGTATGTTGATGATTTGCCTGTAGCAGAGGGTACAGCTTTCATTAAAATATTTGATGCCACTATTGCACATGGCAAAATCAAAATGCTCGATTTTAGTGAAGCAGAAAAGTGTGATGGCGTTATCAAAATATTTTCTTATAAAGATATTCCCGGACAAAATCAAATTGGAGGAATTATACCTGATGAACCATTGTTGGCAGAACATGAAGTGCATTTTTGGGGTCAACCTATTTTATTAGTTGCTGCAGAAACTGAAGATGCAGCTGAAGAAGCTCTAACAAAAATCAAAGTTGAATTTGAGCCTTTACCGGTAATCACTGATCCAAGAGAAGCATTTAAACAAAATAAATTATTATCAGCATCCAGAAAATTTCAGTTAGGTGATACTGTTAATTCTTTTAAAAATTGTAAATATGTTTTTGAAGGCAAAGCAGATACTAATGGTCAAGAACATTTGTATCTCGAAACGCAAGGTGCATATGCTTTTCCAGCAGAACATAATAGCGTAAAAATATTTTCTTCTACTCAGGGTCCAACTGCTGTACAAAGAACAGTAGCAAGGGTTCTAGGAGTTGGAATGAATCAAGTTGAAGTAGATGTGCCACGTTTAGGTGGAGGTTTTGGTGGAAAAGAAGATCAAGCAAATGCTTATGCAACAATGGCTGCATTAGTTTCATTTATTTTAAAGAAACCAGCAAAATGTATTTTGCATCGAATGGAAGATATGCGAATGACTGGCAAGCGTAATCCTTATTCAAGCGACTTTAAAATAGGATTAGATGAAAATTTTAAAATTCAAGCATACGAAGTTACTTTCTATCAAAATGGAGGTGCAGCAGCAGATTTATCTCCAGCAATTTTAGAAAGAACTTTATTTCATTGTACCAATAGTTATTTTATACCCAACGTTACAGCAACTGCACATTCATGTAAAACAAATCTTCCTCCAAATACTGCATTCAGGGGTTTTGGTGGTCCACAAGGTATGTTTGTAATTGAAGCTGCTATTGATTTTTCAGCCAAACAACTTGGTGTTGAAGCCAATATAATTCAAGAAAAAAATTTAGTAAAAGATGGAGATGAATTTTCTTATGGACAGATTTTAAAAGAAACAGAAGCCAATGAATGTTGGCAAGAAGCTAAACAAAAATTCGATTTAGAAAAAATAAAAAATGAAATTACAACTTTCAATAATGAGAATAAATTTTATAAAAAAGGATATTCTTTGATGCCAATTTGTTTTGGTATTTCATTTACCAATACCATGATGAATCAAGCTAGAGCTTTGGTACATGTATATACTGATGGAACAGTTGGCGTAAGTACAGGTGCTGTTGAAATGGGACAAGGAGTAAATACAAAAATGATTCAAGTGGCTGCAAAATGTTTGGGTATTCCTGAACAAAAAATAAAATTAGAAACCACAAATACAACAAGAGTAGCCAATACTTCACCCTCTGCAGCAAGTGCTACAGCTGATTTAAATGGTAAAGCTTTGCAAGATGCATGCAACCAAATCAATCAAACTTTATTTAATTTTATTAAAGCAGATTTAAAATTAAATAATGATGTAGAAATTAAATTTCAAAACGAAATCCTCTTCATCAATCAACATGCAACTGACCATAATTGGAAACAAATTATTGCATCAGCATTTACTAAAAGAATTAATTTAAGTGCAAAAGGTCATTATGCAACTCCAATTATTCATTACGATAAAACAATAGAAAAAGGGCATCCATTTGCATACCATGTTTATGGCACAGCCATTACTACTGTTACTGTTGATTGTCTACGTGGTATTTATGAAATTGATGCTGTTTATGTTGTTCATGATGCAGGTGCAAGTATGAATTTAGCAGTTGATATGGGTCAATGTGAAGGAGGTTTAGTTCAAGGAATTGGTTGGATGACTTTGGAAGAAATTGTATATAATGAAAAAGGAAAGTTGTTGAGTAATGCATTAAGCACTTATAAAATTCCTGATATTTATTCTGTTCCAAAAGAATTGAATATTGAATTTTTAAGCACTTCAAAAGATAATTTAGCTATGCTAAAATCAAAAGCTGTTGGCGAGCCTCCTTTAATGTATGGTATTGGAGCATTTTTTGCCATACGTAATGCTGTATTGGCTTTCAATCCAAAATCAACTATAAAATATTGTGCCCCTATTACTCCTGAAAAAGTATTGATGGGGTTGTATTCTTAAAATAATGATCAAACTTATTTTGAATAAAAGAAAAATATATAGCAACCAATGTTGGGTGAACGAAAAACTTCAGCCTGCTACAATTATTTTTTCTGAAGGAAAAATTGTTGATATTATTTTTTCAAGAATTGATGATGCAGAGAACTTTGATGATAATATTATTATGCCAGGTGTTATTGATGTTCATGTACATGTAAACGAACCTGGAAGAACTGAATGGGAAGGTTTTGACACAGCAACTCAAGCTGCTGCTGGTGGTGGAACAACAACAATTGTTGACATGCCTTTAAATGCAAGCCCAGTAACCACAACTGTTGCAGCTTTTCAGCAAAAATTAAAATCAACCGAAAATAAATTACATGTTAACTGTGGTTTTTATGCAGGATTAATTCCCAGTAATGTTAATCAGTTAGAGAAACTTTTGCAATCAGGAGTTCTT
>JANLVQ010000044.1:0-6903 GCA_031364085.1 Chitinophagaceae bacterium | reverse complement strand
GCAATAGAGTTTGAACAATTTTTACAAGTAGCTACAAAATAAAAAGCCTATTAAATGTTGAATAGGCTTTGAAAACTATTTGAATCTTTTGATAGAACAACCAACACTTTTACTTTCTTTTACTGTAATATCTTTTCCTGTAATCAATTCGTTTATCGCTTCTTTTAAATGAATTCTTTTAATGGCATTAACATCTGCAGGACTATCGTCAATTGCACCATGATATACTAGTGTTAATTTGTTATTGAATAAAAAACATTCTGGAGTTCTGTTAGCACCAAATGCATCAGCCAATTCATGATTTTTATCAACTACATAATTCCATTTAAAATTTTGCGTTTTGGCATAAGCTTTCATGGCTTCAAAGCTGTCATCATTTTCTCTGTATGCTTCATTACTATTTAAAAGAATTACACCCACTTCATTCTGTAAAGCATACTCGCTAATTGCTTTAATTCGTGCTTCATTTTTTATAACATAAGGGCAGGTATTGCAACTAAACATTACCAATACTCCATTTTTTTTCATTACATCTTTAATACTGATTTCTTTATTCGAAATGTTTAACATTTTTACATCAGCCTTTGGCATTATACCTCCAATTTGTAAACCATCAATTCTTGTAAAAGATGAAGTGCTTAAAGCAATAAAAAGAAAAATAAATTTTGATAACTTTCTCATTCTAATTTTTTATTAAAGGTAATAAAGTAAAAATAATTATATACTTTTTGAAACGGTTACATTTCCTGTTCTTTTTAAGATGCCCCAACTTTGTAGCTCTCCCTTTATTGCTTTTCTGTAAGATTTAAACAAAACATATAACATTAACCATCTGTAAATTATTTTTTGAGGAATAATCCAAACTATTTTTTTAATATTTTCTTTTTCATAAGAAAAAACTAAAAGAGCAATTAATAAATCTATGACTAAAAATAAAAGATAAAACTTGCCAATTTTTGCAGCATTGCCCGAAATTAAACCTAGAATCATTAGAAAATCTGCTATAGGCGAAAATAATGGAATAATATATTTGAATAATAATATATCAGGTAAAGCAATCCAGCCAAGTGTTTTGTAGTTTGTATTAAATAATACTTTTTTATTTTTCCAGAAGGTTTGCATTACACCAAACGTCCAACGGAATCTTTGTTTTAAAAACTGCTTTAAAGTTTCAGGAGCTTCTGTAAGTGCAATTGCTTTTGGTTCATCATCAATTTTATAACCTTGTTTTAAAATTTTAATAGTCACATCACAATCTTCAGCTAAAGTATCTGTTGTAAATCCACCAATATCTAGTAATACCTTTTTTCTAAAAGCACCAATTGCACCAGGAATAACCGTAATCGAATTAATAGTGCCAAATGCTTTTCTTTCAAAATTCTGACTTATAATATATTCAATACTTTGCCATTTAGTAAGTAGGTTAACTTCATTACCAACTTTTACATTACCAGCCACTGCTGCTACATTTGGATTTATAAAATGACTCATTAAAAGCCTTATTGCATCAGGTTTTAATTTTGTATCAGCGTCTATGCAAACTACAAAATTTGCTAAAGAATTTTTGATTCCAAAGTTTAATGCTGTTGCTTTACCACTATTAGATTGAGTAAGAATTTTTAGTTTAGGATGTGATGAAAATTCATTTCGTACTTTTTGTAAAGTTGAATCTTTACTACCATCATCAACAAAAATGATATTAAAATTTTCATAATCGCATTGTAAAAGATTATGAAGAGAGGTAACTGCATTTATTTCTTCATTATAAGCAGGAACTATTATACTTACTAATGGGTTGTTAATTGAACTTTCACTTATTTTGATTTTTGATTTTTGATTTTTTAAATATGAAAGAATGAGTAGAACAAGGGCTCTTAAAAAACCTAAAACAATAAATAAAACTAATAGAAAAATAAAAGTATTGCTAAGCCAATATCCCATTTCAATTAAAAAAGCATTGAACTGTAATAAACGAAAACCTTTGTCTTTTGGAACTTCTGGCATTATCTCATTTGGTGTTTTGCCTAATAGTCCTGCAATATTGGTGAATTGATAGCCTTTATTTTTAAAGTATCTAATAATCATTCCAGTTGCTTTAACAGTTTCACTTCTATCGCCTCCTGCATCATGTAATAAAATAATACTAGCACTATCTTGATAGTTAATTAATCTATTGTTATAACTACTTACAACTCTATTAAAAATTGTATCTGCATTAAAATTTGGAATCTCGCCTTTTTGCCAATCGTCAGGATCAATACTTTCACCAACTGTAATATAATTTCTGGTTCTACTTAAGGCAACTGGTATTAATTCTTCAGTTTTTTCTGGCTCACAATCTGCATTAAATGGTGGTCTAAACAAAATGGTACTATGCCCTATAATGCATTCTATCAATAAGCGTGTGCCATCCATTTCAAGCAATGCCCTTCTTCTACTAACATCTGCCATATTAGGATGAGTAAAAGTGTGGTTGCCTATCTCATGACCTTCATTATAAATTCTTTTTACTAATGGAATATTTTTTTCTGCTTCCAAACCCACTATAAAAAATACAGCTGGTACATGATAGGCAGATAATGTATCTAATATTTGTTTTGTGTACAATTCATCTGGTCCATCATCAAAACTTAAAACAATTTTATTTTGTGGTTTTGGTTTACCCCATTTTTTTATAACATAAGTTGAGGGAAGTTTTTGGTAATTTTCTTCAGCAATTAATATTTGATCATTATCTAATTGCAGAGAAATATATCCTTCTGTAGGAGTTGCTACAACATCTAGAATTTCACCTTCACCAAAATAATCTGGTTCAGTATTGCTTTCTACTTTATTAAATTCTGCAAAATTGAATTTTGTTAATGCTGCTTTGGTCATTGGTTTGTTATAAAAATCCCAAAGCCTACTATCTTCACTCCCTAAACGCCATAAAGCGGTACCTGCTAATTCCATTTCAGTTGCAAATCTTAAAGTATTGAAATTTGTTGCTGCATCAGTAAAATAAACTTCGTGTAGAGAATCATTATCGTCTAGATATTGAAAATGTAAATTATAAGTACTATTATCATAAATAATTTTATTTTCACTTTCTCTAGCTTTGGCTAAAGCTTGTTGATAAGTTATGTTTGAAGCTGTTTTAGATTTTATTTTCCAGTCGTAACCATAACCTGCAATGCCTAAAATTATTTTTTTTGGGTCAATGTTTTTTATCATTTTTTCTACTGCAGCTTCTATCCATTTTTGGTTACTGATTGATCCTGGCATTGATTCACTGGTGTGCTCGTCATATGCCATTAATACTAAATAGTCATTATATTTAGCGAGTTCTTTAAAATTATAATCGTCATTAAATGGAATTACATCTTGTGTTACAATTAAGTTTTTAGCATGTAATTTTTCGTATAATTCTTTTTGAAATGCTATTAAAGGTTCATCAGCTGTTTCTTGTAAATCTTCAAAATCTATATTAATTCCTTGTAGTTTATTTTTTTGTAAAGCAATTAGAATTGCATTGATAAATTGTTCTTTTTTTAATGGGTTATTTATTATTCTGTGCACCACATCGCCTCTAAAAATTTCTTTATAATTGTTTGAAAGTATAGGCATGATATTAGTGCCTGCCGATTTCATTAAAGCAAAAGATTGTTTATCAATTTTTGTAACTAAAGTATCAGAAATAGGGTCTATGAAAAACCATTCAGGAAAAACTAAATTAATTTTAGCAATATTTTTTTTCAGTGATGTAAATGATTGAGGATCCCAAGCTACATAAAATGCAGCTCTAATACCTATACTATCGTTAAATAAATGTGATGTTGAGAGATGAGAGTTAGTTAAAGTATTGCTATGCTTTTTTTTATTCCAAACTTCTTCAATTGCTTTTCTAAAACCTCTATATTCTTTACCTAATTTACTTGCTCTATATTCAGGAATTTCAGTAGTAAGTACTTTTTTAACTGCACCTCCTTCAAGTGGAATTTGAGGAACAAATAAATGTGTAATAGAAATAGCTAAAGCTGAAATAGCAATTAATCCGAAAAGAAAAAACAATATAGAAAGCCATTTAAATTTTCGCCATCTACTTTTATTATTCGTTTGAAATATCTGATTACTCTTTGCCATCATTTATGCTGTACAAGCTACTATTAAAAAAACCCTTTTAAAGTATAATGAAACAAAGTTGTAATAAGAAAATACAATTATTAGTTAATAAACTATTTTGAAAATAAAAAAATTACTTATAATTATTTTAAATGGTGAACAGATTCGCCATTTAAAAAAGTTTGCAACACTTTAATTTGTAATAATTCTTTTTCACTGGCTTGTAATAAATCTTTATCTAAAATAATAAAATCAGCGAATTTTCCTTTTTCTAAAGAACCTTTTTCGTGTTCTTCGAAATTTGCTTTCGCTGCCCAAATGGTCATTCCTTTTAATGCATCTTTTCTACTAAGTGCATTTTCAATTTGGTATCCTTTTTCTGGCCAACCCTTTGCATCTTTTCTTATAGTTGCAGCATAAAAAGTTTTAAATGTTGAAATATCTTCTACAGGAAAATCTGTGCCTAATGGCAACCAACCATTTTGTTGTAATAATGTTTGGTAAGCATAAGCTCCTTTTTCTCTTTGGTTACCTAATCTTTTATTGGCCCAATACATATCGCTAGTTGCATGTGTAGGTTGAACAGAAGGAATGATATTATTTTCAGCAAATAATTTAAAATCATTTTCATTAACTACTTGAGCATGTTCTATACGCCAACGTAAATCATTTTTGCCTTGTAAATATTTTGCATAAATGTTTAAAATAGTTCTATTGCCACTATCTCCAATTGCATGGGTACACATTTGAAAGCCTTTGTTGTAAAGGCGTTGAGCCACTGAATCAAAATGTTCGGGATTACTTAATAAAAATCCTTTATGACCTGGCATATCACTATAATTGTTTAATAGGCATGCACCTCTTGAGCCCAAAGCCCCATCACCATACACTTTAAAGCTTCTTACATTTATTTTATCTGTTTTAATTTTTCCTTTTGCATCTGCATAATCATAATTTTCTTTTGCATCGCTCAACATTACATAAAAACGCATTTTTAATTTCTGAGCATCTTGTAAGCTTTTAATCTTCTCAACATTTTTATAATTCATTCCACAATCGTCGATTGTTGTTAATCCAAAAGCAAAACAATTGGCTTGTGCTTGTAATAATAATTTTTCGAATTGTACTGGAGAAGTTTCTGGTATTTTAGCAGTAACTAAATCAACTGCATTATCTATTAGTAATCCAGTTAATTTTCCATTGTTAACTACAACATCTCCACCTATCATTTTATTTCCTGGTGTAACCCCTGCAATGCTTAAAGCTTTATCATTTGCAATAGCTGCATGGCCATCAACACGTGTTAATAAAACTGGTCTATCTGGGAAAAGTTTATTTAATTTTTCGTTGGTTGGAAAATCCTTGGTTGGCCAATTGTTTTGATCCCAGCCACGACCTAAAAGCCAACCCTCTTGATGTGTTTCACTAAACGATTGTAACATGTTTAATACATCATCCCAAGACTTTGTTCCAAGCAAATTGGCTCTGTTTAATGATTCTGCATAGCCTATAAAATGTGCATGTGCATCAATAAAGCCTGGGTAAATAAATTTTCCTTGTGCATCAATTTTTTCTTTTGTAGTATATTTCTTTTCAAGTGAAATGGTTGTTCCTGTTTCAATAATCTTTCCAGCTTTAATTACCATAGCTTCTGCTGTTGAAAAACTTGAATCTACAGTGTAAATGGTGGCATTATAAACTAATGTATCTACTTGGGTTTTGTTTGAACAAGAAATGGTAACTATTGAAATGAGAATAAATAATAAAACAAATAATTTAAATTTCATATTGAACATATTTAATAAAATACATTGCAAATTAAAGTTTAATTGGGCAACTCATTGTAAACAACTTTATCAATGAGTTGGGGTTGGTTTCTATCAAATCTTACATTATTTGCATCTCTTGAAATTGTATAAGCCGTCATTTTGGTTTCATCAATAGGTTTGATGAGTGATTGTATATTTTGGTTGCTTAAATTCTTATCTATCCAGAATGCTTCATCATCTTTTCTAATAATTAAAGGCATTCGTTTTTTTAGGTTGTGAATTTTTTCCATTAATGGATTTGCAACAGTGGTGATGATACTGAAGGTGTTTCTTATTTCGGACAGGGCTTGCCGAAGTACAGTGGAATTACAAATGCCGAAGATAAGTTCCGTCCGCCCGTATTTTGGCAAACCCCATGTTGTATGTTCGCCCTTTCCTCTGTCTGTTAGTAGAGTGTTGCATTTTAACTGTGTCAACATAAAGACTGTTACCCAAGCCGAGCAAGAAGGCAAGCTCTTTGGCAGGTTGGCTTCTGTGCTGTGGGTTTTGTGTGCCTGCCAATGTGCTTGCCTTGTGGCGTTGGCTATTAGAGACTTTGCATATTGTGTCCACTTTAGATAGTGCAGGATTACTATAAAGCATTTTCGGATTGTTTTAAGAACCCAACTACATTTAAAGTGTTTTCAAAATAACTTGGGTCGTCCTTTACTTTTTTCGCTAAAATTTCAAAACCACCTTTGGCATATCCTTCCATCAAATACAGAAGTGCATTTGCTTTTTCATTTGCTTGTTCATCATTTACATCTTCAATGTCTTCAAAAGGAAATTCTGCTAATGCAAGTAAACTCATGAAAATATATTGAGTGATTTGTTTTGGCTTCCATTCTCCAATTGATAAAAACTTTGTTCCTTCTGCTCTGTTGAATGCCAAAAGATTTTTTGCTTTAATGCCAATCATTACAGCATACATATAGCACTCGTAATATGTGCCGAATGCTTTTCCTTTTTCAAATTGTTCAGCATCCGATTTGTC
>JANLVQ010000020.1:0-6361 GCA_031364085.1 Chitinophagaceae bacterium | reverse complement strand
GATGTTTGATCATGAATTAAGTAGGTTTTATTATTTTCTTTAAAATCTTTTTTTATTTGGTTGATGATTTTGTTATGTTCTTTAACTTTTTTTAACTCAGTTGCTTTTTCTTTCGACAAATAAAAAAGTGAAGGATGAATTTCGAATTCTTTACAGTATTGTAATAAAACATTTCTGGCTTCAATTAATAATGGGAATGTGGCAAGTGGAGTTAAAATTTTTCTTTTATTATCAATGGCTAATCTTTTATAACCTTTTGCATCTTCAAATTCATAAATGCCATATTGCTTTTCATAATGTTTCTGACTTTTATTAAATAAAGGCCAATATTTTTTTATTTCTATACTTTCTAAAATACAAGCAGTGAGTTCGCTGCTCGAATTCTTCCAAACTATTTCATATATATGTTTTAGAAATTCTTGCTTTTGTTTTGATGTTTTGTTGTTTGAAAAATGACTGCTAACTCTTTTCTTTAAATTCACTGCTTTGCCAACATAAATTATTTTCCCTTTTTTATTTTTGAAATAATACACACCAGGTAATGAAGGCAATTCGTGAAAATTGTTTTGTATTAAATTAGGAGGAAGGTATTGATAAATTTTTCTTTTTTTAGTTAGTTTTTCTATTTCATTGTTGGTATCATGTTGTTGAAGAATCATAAACAAATCCATCATGGCTTCTGCATCACCAATAGCTCTATGCCTTGCTTTATTTTCTATATTAAAATGAATGCTTAAACTGCCTAATCCATACTTTGGTAAACCAGGAAAAATTTTTCTGCTCAGTTTTACTGTACAAATTTTTGGTAAGTCAATACTATATCCTGCAGTTTTTAAATGTTGGCTAACAAAGGAATAGTCGAAATTTACATTATGTGCAACAAAAATTCTATCCTTTAATAAATTATAAATATTTTCTGCAACTTCTTCAAATTTAGGAGCAGATGCTACCATTTTATTGGTAATACCTGTCATGCTTTGAACATAAGGCTGAATAGGTGCCTCAGGATTAATTAATGTGTTAAATTTACCTTCAACTTGTTGACCATCATACAATATAATAGCAATTTCAGTGATACAATTTTTTGTGGAATAGCCACCTGTAGTTTCTATGTCTATAAATGCAAACACAATTACAAATTAAGCACAAATATTTTTCAATTTTATGAGATTTAAGTTTAAGTTAATGAATAGATAATTTTATACTCGTAGTTTAACTTACATTTGACCCCTTAATTTTTTTTGATGAAATTATTTGTACAACATATTAAAATTATTACAAGCAGTTTGTTTCTGTTTTTTGTAATTCTTACCCAAAGTTTATCTGCACAAGCTCCAGTTGGGTATTATAATGCAGCAACTGGTTTAAATTGTTCTGCTTTAAAAACTGCATTAAAAAATATTATTACAAGTGGAAACACCGCTCAATCATATTCTAATTTATGGACACAATACCAACTTACAGATATTAAACCAAGAACTGTTGGAACAGGTTCTACAAATGTTATTTACGATATTTATTCTGCAAAGCCAGGTAATGTAGATCCTTATCAGTTTACACCAGGAACAAACCAATGTGGAAATTATAGTGCAGAAAATAATTGTTATAATAGAGAACATTCTGTACCTCAAAGTTGGTTTAATGGAAATACAGCTGTTAATGGACCAACAACAGATTATTTACATATTTTTCCTACAGATGGTTGGGTAAATGGAAAACGGGCAAACTTTATTTATGGTGAAGTTGCTACCAGTTCATTTACAAGTTTAAATGGAAGCAAATTAGGAACTTCTTCAATTGCTGGATTTACAGGTAATGTGTTTGAACCAATTGATTCTTTTAAAGGAGATGTAGCAAGAGCATTTTTATATTTTGTAACACGTTACGAGAATGATATGCCAACGTTTGCAACAAATCCAGAAGCAGTTCAAAGTTTTGAAGGGAATACTTTTCCATCTGTTAAAATTGAATATTTGAAATTGATGATTAAGTGGCACAACTTAGATCTTGTAAGTGAAAAGGAAAGAACAAGAAATAATGGTGCTTATTCCTTTCAAGGCAATCGAAATCCATATGTCGATAACCCATCTTATGTAAATTCTGTTTGGAATGCATCCTGCCCTGGGCTTTCAGCTTTGCCAGTTGATATTATTTTCTTTGCAGGAAAACTTAATGGGAGTTTGTTATACCTATCATGGGAAGTTGGAACTGAAGTTAATGTAATGCACTACGAAATTGAAGAAAGTGTTAATGGTACCACATATAAAACTATTGGAATACAAGAAGCACAACATCTTTCAAAATATTCATTTAATCATTCTATTGAAGAATTAAGAGGTAGAAGATTGTATTATAGAATTAAGAAAGTTGATAAAGATGGCAGATATGCTTATAGCGATGTGTTTACTATTCATTTACCATTGAATGTGAAATTTGATGTTTATCCTAATCCAGTGAAGAGTGAATTGGTATTACGATTAAATAATAATGCTAGTGCACCAGCACAATTAGAAATTGTAGATGTTGTTGGTAAAACAATATTAACACAAAAAGTAACTATATCTAATGGAGTAATTAGTACAAGTATTCAAACTATATCTAATGGAACTTATTTTGTTAAATTGAATTATAAAGGTGAAGTTCTGACTAAGAGAATTTTTGTAAATAAATGATGAATTAAGAATGATTATTGATGAATTGAGCATCAAAAATTTTTTCAAAATTGTTTTTCACTTTTTCTTTTACTTCATGTATATCAACTTTTCTTCCAAGTTCTTTTTCTAATGAAGTAACTTTTTTATTTACAATACCACAAGGAATGATATTGTTGAAATAGGAGAGATCTGTATTTACATTAAATGCAAAACCATGCATCGTAACCCATCTGCTACATTTAATTCCTATGGCACAAATTTTTCTTTCTTTTCCTTTTATATCAGCGTCAATCCAAACGCCAGTTTCACCTTTACTTCTTCCACCAACAATGCCATATTCTTCCATGGTTAAAATAATTACATCTTCAATGCTTCTTAAATACCAGCCTAAATCTGTTGTAAACTTGTCTAAATCTAAAATAGGATAACCCACTAATTGTTCTGGACCATGAAAAGTAATATCTCCACCACGATTGATTTGAAAATATTCAATTCGTTTTTGTTGAAGTTCGTTTGCAGAAATTAATATATGATCTTCTTTGCCATTTTTTCCTAAAGTATAAACTGGATGATGTTCTACAAATAAAAGATGATGATGGGTTGGGAGAGAAGTTTCGTTTTCTTTCAACTCACGATTTTTTATTTTAATATCAACAATTTCCTTCAACAATTTTTCTTGATAATCCCAAATTTCTTTATAAAATCGTAAACCTAAATCTTGAAATAAAACTTCTTGCATAAGAAGCAAAAGTAGTGAGTAGTTAGTAGATAGTGGTTAGGAATTGGGAATTGGGTATAGGGAATTTGATATTAATAATTAATCATTAAAAATTAAACATTATCCTACTGTCCTACCATAAAAACTGCATTGCTTAATAAAAGTTTTCCATTTTCCCAAAACAATCTAAAAATGGGGTTATCACTCAAATAAGTTATAGAACCATTACCCATTTCATAAACACCAAATAAAGTTCCATCTTTCAATTTATTTTTTACTTTAAATCCAGTAAAACCTGTTACATAATTATCTTTTTTCAGCACACCCACATTCCAACCATCTTTCATAAATTCATAAATATTGGGATCTTGTTTAAGTGTGTAGTAATAATTTGGATAGCCATAAGCTAAAGGATGTGTATTATCTAATTCTAATTTATAAATGGCTCCTGGAATATTGTTAGAAATATCTTCTCTTTCACGATTACCATATATTTTTAAAGATGCATAAGTGCTACTGTCTGTATCTTCTTCTTTTGCATTTTTATTTTTAATGCCAAAATCACCTTGCTTAGCTAATAGGTTTACAGCACCTTGAATGGCAATTAATCTTCCACCATCATTTACAAAATCTTTTAATTTATCAATTGCCGATTTGTCATTCAAAATTTTATAATTTCCATCGGGCATAATAATAACATCGTATGCTTTTAAGTTTAAATTATTAATAGATGCTGCATTAATTAAACTTATTGGATAATTTAACTCATTATCAAAGAAACACCAACTTTCACCAGCATCATTTGTAGACACTTGCTCTCCTGTAAACAAAGCAACTTTTGGTTTGTTAATTGTTCTAACATCAGCACTACCAAAATCCGATCCTGTATCAACTAATCCTGAATTCACTTCTATGGGTTGAATATTGAATTGTTTTGCTCCATCGTTTACAATTTTATTCCAATCAATATATTTGTTGCTAGTTTTTAAAATAATCAGTGTGCCTTGTGTGTAGTTGGAACCATTGATAGTAAAAGGTTTTGTGGCATAACGAATCTTAATATCATTCTTTAATAAATAAGCTAAAAATTTAGCACTATTAAAAGATGAATAAGATACTATAACTCCAAATGATGAGTTTATTTCTTTAATTAAGGTAGAATTTATGCTTGCTGTAATTTCTTTTTTATCTTTTATAGCATAAGCATCAACGCCATAAACATAAGGCAAACTCCATGCTGTAATATCGTATGTGGCAGAATCGCTTAATTTACTTTTGGGTTCTAGCAATACATTAACCATTGCTCCACGTGATTGTAAAGTTGATACTGCTAATGAATATTTTTTTAAAACAACATTTTCATCTTTGCCAGTAAAATAATTATAGCCAGTTGATTTTTCAGTATTAATGCCATAGTTTATGCCATTAGCATCAAGTAATTTTTTTATTCCAATCAATTTATTTTCATCATCACTTGTTAAAATATAGGTTTTGTAAAAACTGTTTTTACCAAGAATATTATTATCGAAATATTTTGTAAACTCTTCCACCAATTGTTTTGAGTTTTTACTGGCAACTTCAATGGTAGAAATACTTGTAGTAAAATGATGTTGAGCTCTATCTTTTAAAGTTATGGTGTCTCCTTTATTAGTAACTACAGTTAATCCAGCTCTTATGCCACCTTGTTCATAAGTCATTCCAATTGCTCCATTGTAAGTAGGATAAGTATCTCCATAAGAAGGATAAAACAAATCGAAAATTTGTTTGGTAAAATATAACCAACCTTTTTCATCGAAATATTTACTATGATTTTTTCCTATTTGTTTTTGAAAGTTTTTTTGCCAGGTTGTAATTACTTCATGCATAGGTTCTGCAGCAGGTGCAAAATAATATGGTTCATTATATCCTTGTTCATGAAAATCTACATGAATTTGTGGCATCCAGTCTAAATATTTTTTTAGTCTTTGTTGGGTTTCAATTTGTGTTTGCCAAGCCCAATCTCTATTCAAATCAAAATTGTAATGGTTAGTTCTTCCTTGAGGATATGCTTCAAAATGCTCTCTACTTTGTGGGTCGTTATTACCATTTTTTCCAACAGTAGTATTATACCAATTTACATATCTATCTCTACCATCTGGATTAATGCAAGGATCAATAACCACCACTACATTTTTTAACCATTCTTTTACTTCATTATTTTTTGGATTGATGAGTTCGTATAGAGTAAGCATTGCTGCTTCGCTGCTTGATGGTTCATTGCCATGTACATTATAGCTTAACCAAACAATTGCAGGAGGATTGGGTAACAATGGTGCAACACGACCACTCGTTAAACCTGCATAGGTTCTATTGTTCATCTTAATTTGTTCTAGCTTTTCTATATTTTCTGTACTAGAAATAAAAGCTAAAAGAAGTTCCCTACCTTCATTGGTTTTACCATAAGTTTCTAACTTTATTGTTGAACTGTTGGCTGATGCAGCAGTTTTAAAGTAATCAATAATTTGATGATGACGCGTAAATTTTTCTCCTATTTGGTAGCCTAAAAATTCTGCTGGGCTTGGAGTGTTTTGTGCTTTCGATACAACTGTCAACAAGCAAAATAGTACTACTGCAACATGTAATTTAATCATAGCTTTTCTTTAAAATAATTGTGAATATAGAGAAACAAAATATATTTCCCCTCTGAGAGGGGAATAAGGGGTGTGTTAATTTAAATTCAAAAAACATTAGCTATGGATTGGAGTTCAGAAAAAAGAAATAAACTTGTGAGGTTTTTACTAAACATTACCATAACGTCCTTTGGCTAACTCACATGCCTTGTAAGGAGACGTTGTGAGGAAGGAGATTTTTTTGAAACGGATAAATGCTTAACATACAAGATGGTGTTTTACATTTGTTTTGAAAACAAACAAAATATGATTAAGATTAGAAAAGCCGTTCAAAAAGATTGCGAACAAATTTTAAATTTGGTGAAAGAGTTGGCTGTTTA
>JANLVQ010000007.1:0-7480 GCA_031364085.1 Chitinophagaceae bacterium | reverse complement strand
GAACCTTTATATACTCTAGTAATATAATCAATGGGGTAAATTTAATTTTAGAAAAGAACACTTATTTATCCAAGTTGAAGAATACATATGCAAACTATAATGTAACTATTACAGAAATTCATCATACCCAAAAAAAAGATGCACCAAGTGGCACTGCTATAACATTAGCAGAACAAATTTTGGCAAATAATCCATCAAAAGAAAAATGGATCAATCAACCCACAGGAAATAATAATGAATTAGAAATTATTTCTGAAAGAATAGACCCTGCACCTGGAACACATACAATTAAATATTCCTCAATTATTGATGATATTGAAATTACACACACAGCACATAACAGAGTTGGTTTTGCCAGTGGTGCTATTTTAGCTGCTGAATTTGTTGTGGGTAAAAAAGGAATTTTTAATATGAAAGATGCTTTAGGGTTATAAGGCAAAATTCAAAAGTAAAAAACAGAAAAAATAACTATTTGTTTAATATGATAAAGTACAAGTTTTAACATTTTAATTTTTACTTGTACTTTGTGCCTTTGTGGCAAAATAAAAACTGCTTTATGAAAAAAATATTTTTATTAATTCTCCTAACCCCTATTTTATTAATTGCTCAAAAAAAACCTTTAGACCACAGTGTTTATGATAGTTGGCAAAGCATAGGAGAAAAATTAATTAGTGCTAATGGCAACTTTGTAGCTTACACCATTAATGTACAAGAAGGTGATGCAAATCTTATTATCCAATCTACCAAAGGTGAAAAAATTATTGAAGTTGAAAGAGGTTATAACATTACTATTACAGAAGATGATAAGTTTGTCATCTTTAAAATTAAACCCACTTTTAAACAAACACGTGATGCTAAAATTGCTAAAAAGAAAGCTGATGAAATGCCAAAGGATAGTTTAGGCATTTATGATATTGAAAATAAAAAATTAGAAAAAATTGCTAGAGTAAAAAATTATAAAACACCTGAAAAAGCTGGTGGTTGGTTGGCTTATTTAATGGAAAAATCTTTACCAGAAACTAAGGAAAAAGCAGCATTAGATAGTCTTGCAAAAATTAATGAACTCACTAATAAAGCCACTCAATTACAAAAGCAAGTAGATAGTTTAAAAACATTAGTTAGCAAAGCTCAAGAACAAGGTATCAATATTTTAATTCCTAAAATTGATACAACACCTAAACCAAAAAAAGAAGATGAAGTTGAAGAAGGAACAGAATTGGTTTTAAGAAATTTGACTGATGGCAAAGAGCAAAAAAATAAATTAGTACAGGAATATTATTTTAGTAAGAAGGGCGGTCATCTTGCAATTGAAACAACAAGGAAAAATAAAAGTAATATAAAATCTTGCCTAATAATTTATAACCTAGAAAAAGAAAAATTTACAAACTCACATGACACATTGTTAAAAGATTTTGTTGATGTTAAACAATTTATATTTACTGATGAAGGGGATAAATTGGCATTTTTGACAAGTTTTGATTCCTCAAAGAACGAGCAAAAAGAATTTGAAATATTGGTTTATGATTATACTAAATCTCTCATAGAACATTCAGGAGTAATTGTAAGTCGAGGACAAAATGGTCAACTAATATCAACACAAAAATGGCGAATTAACGAAAACGCCTCTCTATCATTTAGTAAATCAGGCAAAAGATTGTTTTTTGGAACTGCTCCTATTCTAATTCCTAAAGACACTACATTGCCTGAATTTGAAAGAGTAAGTGTTGATGTTTGGCATTATAATGATGATGATTTAATGACTGCACAATTAAAAAATTTAGATAGAGATTTAAAGAAAAGTTATTTAGCAAGATTTGATTTTGAAAATAATAGTATCATTCAATTAGGCAACCAAAGTTTAGAAACTGTTAGTACAACTTTAGAGGGTGATGGTAGTGTTTTTTATGCCATTTCAGATGAAGGCAAAAGAATTGCAGCACAATGGCAGGGCTTTACTAAAAAAGATATTTATAAAGTAAATCCTATTACTGGTGAAAGCAAAAAAATTATTGAAAATTTAAAAGGAAATATTTACCCATCTTACACCGGCAATTACTTATTGTATTATGATGAAATAAAAAGAACTTATAGTTGCTATAGTTCATCTACTCAAAAAATAACTCAAGTAGCAAAAGATATTCCTTACAAATTATATGATGAGGAAAATGATGTACCCGATGACCCAAATGCTTATGGTATTGTAAAATGGATGCAAGATGATGCTTATGTTATGATTTATGATAGATATGATATTTGGAAAGTTGACCCTAAAGGAATTGAAAAATCAATTTATATAACCAATGGCAGAAAAGATAAAATTCAATACCGATATGTAACAGTTGATAATGATGAGAAGTTTATTACAAATTCTCAAAAACTATTTTTAAGAGCATATTATGAAAAAACAAAACAAAATAGTTATTGGCACCTTGAACCTTTAAATATTCCAAATATTATGAGAGGGATGAGTGGTGGATATTCGACTAATCAAGGCAATATTACATTCTTTGCAAAAGCAAAAAAATCTGAGAATATGTTATATTCTACAGAAGATTTTCATAATTCGCCTGTCTTGTTTTCAAATGGTATTTTGTATGAAACCAATTTACAACAATCAAACTACCTCTGGGGTTCAGCAGAATTATTTAAATGGAAAGCCTATGCTGGCAAGCTTACAGAAGGCGTTTTATACAAGCCAGAAAACTTTGATAGCACAAAAAAATATTCAATGATTGTTTATTTCTACGAACGTAGCAATCAAACATTACATCAATATCAAGCACCTGCACCCACTCCTAGTCGTTTAAACATTCCATACTTTGTGAGTAATGGTTATGTGGTTTTTGTTCCAGACATTTGGTACACAACTGGCCACCCTGGTAAAAGTGCTTACGATTATATTGTTAGTGGTACAAGAGCTTTAATTAAAAAAGGATTTATTGATAGTACTAAAATTGGTTTACAAGGTCAAAGTTGGGGTGGTTATCAAATTGCTTATCTTATCACTCAAACTAATTTATTCAAAGCAGCTTGGGCTGGTGCACCTGTAAGTAATATGTTTAGTGCTTATGGTGGCATACGTTGGGAAAGTGGTATGAACAGACAGTTTCAGTACGAACTTTCGCAAAGTAGAATTGGTGCAACTATTTGGGAAAAGCCTAGTTTATATTTCGAAAATTCTCCACTGTTTCATATTCCAAAAATTAAAACACCTTTAGTAATAATGGCAAATGATGCTGATGGTGCTGTACCTTGGTATCAAGGAATTGAAATGTTTACAGCAATGAGAAGATTAAACAAACCTGTTTGGATGTTGAACTATAATGGAGAAGCACACAATTTGGTTGAAAGAAAAAACAGAAAGGATATTCAGATAAGAGAACAACAATTTTTTGATTGGTTATTGAAAGGAGAAAAACCTACAAAATGGTTAGTAGATGGAGTTCCTGCAATAATGAAAGGACGAGATTTAGGATTAAATAAATAAATAAATAATGGCAACTATTTTAGTTACAGGAGGAGCAGGATATATTGGTTCACATACTATTGTTGATTTAATTGAACATGGTTTTGAAGTAATTAGTATTGATAACTTTTTAAATTCAAATGAACAAGTTTTTGAAGGAATCAAAAAAATTACACAACAAACAATTACCAATTACAAAATTGATTTGACAGATCTTGACGCAACAAGAAATGTTTTTAAACAACACACTGAAATATCAGGCATCATTCATTTTGCAGCATTTAAAGCAGTAGGAGAATCAGTAGAACAACCATTATTATATTATCATAATAACATGAATTCTTTAATTAACATATTGAAATGTGTTGAAGAGTTTGATGTTAAACATTTTGTATTTTCATCATCCTGCACTGTTTATGGAAACCCAAATGAGTCTTGTGTTACAGAACAAACTCTACAAAAACCAGCAGCATCTCCTTATGGATATACTAAACAAATGGGTGAAAGAATAATTGAAGATTTTATTCATATCAACCCGAATAAAAATTCAATTTTACTAAGATATTTTAATCCAGTTGGAGCTCATGTTTCAGCATTCATTGGCGAATTGCCTATTGGTAACCCCATGAATTTAGTGCCAGCAATTACACAAACTGCTATTGGCAAACTACCAAAAATGTTAGTGTATGGAAATGATTATAATACAAGAGATGGAAGTTGTGTTAGAGATTATATTCATGTATGTGATATTGCCAGAGCTCACACTTTAGCTATTGAATATTTGCTGAAAGAAAAAAATAATTCCAACCTAGAAGTATTTAATTTAGGCACAGGAAATGGTGTTACAGTTTTAGAAGTTATAAATAGTTTTGAACAAGTAAATCAGATTAAATTAAATTACGAAATTGGCCCAAGACGAGCAGGTGATGTAGTTTCAATTTATGCTAATAACAATCTAGCAAAAGAAAAATTAGGTTGGCAAACCAAATACAACATCAATGATATGATGCAATCTGCTTGGAAATGGCAATTATATTTAAAAGAATTTAATTGTTAATCTTACTATTTTTTCTTCCATAAGAAAAGTACAAGATTAAACCTAAACCCATCCAAACAAAAAACCACAACCAACTGATTGCAGGAATTTCGATCATCAAATACAAACAAGATAAAGCACCAATCACTGGTATCACATTATAACTTCGTAAAAAAGAAAGTACAGCAGTTACAATACTGATAAGGATAAATATTAATAATAAAATTTCTTGATATCCTTCTGAATTCAAATTTGCAAAAGCATCTATTAACCTTGTTCTATACAAATAAATAAACACTGCTATTAATATTGGGATGATGTACTTACCATTGATTTGTGGTAATTTAAATTTTGCATTTACGCCATTTAATTTTGGTAAAGCCAAAACTCCAAAACAAACTAAAACAAAGGCAAATAGCGTTCCTATACTAGTTAAATCTGTAACTATTCCACTTGGAATAAACAAAGACGGAATAGCAACTAAACAACCTGTTATAATTGTTGCAAATGCTGGTGTTTGATATTTTGGATGAACTTTACCAAATTTTTTTGGCAATAATCCATCTCTACTCATACTCATCCAAATTCTTGGTTGACCCAACTGAAATACAAGCAGAACACTTGTTGTAGCAATTACTGCACTTACAGAAATAATGTAACTAATCCATTTTAAATTTACTTGTTGAAAAACAAATGCCAAAGGATCATCAACTTTTAAATTTTTATAATTCACCATTCCAGTTAAAACCAACGCAATTAAAATATAAAGAATAGTACAAATAACTAAAGAATAAATCATACCACGTGGTAAATCTCTTTGTGGATTTTTACACTCTTCTGCAGTTGTAGAAATAGCATCAAAACCAATATAGGCATAGAATACAGCAGATACACCAGCTAAAACTCCTCCGAAACCATTGGGCATAAAAGGATCCCAATTTGCAGTATCAACATAAAAGAAACCTAAAACTATCACTAAAACAATTACAGATACTTTTAATATCACCATCGCATTGGTACTCTTTTTACTTTCTTTAATTCCTATATATGCTAGAGCTGTAATTAAAACAACAATTATGAATGCAGGTAAATTAAATATAATATGTTTTCCAAAAATAGTTGGTGCATTATTCCATAAATTCAAAGCAAATTGTTGCGATTCATTTAAAGTAACACCACTTGATATTAACTGAGTAGCTTCTTTAAATTTTGAAGAGGCAGTAAAAGGATCTGTTAATAACCAAGTGGGCAAATGCAATCCTAAACCTTCTAATAAATTATTAAAATAGCCACTCCAACTTATTGCAACAACAATATTTCCTATGGAATATTCTAGTATCAATGCCCAACCAATTATCCAAGCAGCAATTTCACCAAATGAAACATATGCATAAGTGTAAGCACTACCAGAAATTGGAACACGACTTGCAAACTCTGCATAACACAATGCACTAAAACCACAAGTAATAGCAGTAATTACAAACAAAATAGAAATTCCTGGACCACCATTAAAAGCTGCAGTACCAATGGTTGAAAAAATTCCAGCTCCTACCACAGCTGCAATTCCCATCATAGTTAAATCTTTTACTGTAAGAACTCTGTTTAACCCACCTGAATGTGCTTCACTTGATGCAGCATCAGCAACTATTTTTTCAATATTTTTTTTTCTGAAAAGAGATGAAATCATGTTGTTTTATTTCAATTTTAATTCAATATTTTTCAATTCACAATCATCAAATTAACTAATGCTCTCGATCAATTAAATAATGTGCTAATTCTATTAAAGGTTTTTTACGCAATGTAACCACTGCAATATCTTCTAAATGTTGCATGGCTGTATCGAAATATTTTTGTTTTAAATTTTTTGTCCATTCCTTAACATTACAAGCATTATATATTTCTAAAACTTGTTCCACTTTATTTGAAGGATTTTCCTTCATCAATTGATATAACTTTTCTTTTTGAGTTGATGATGCAACTTCTAAAGAATGTAATAACAAAAATGTTTTTTTATTTTGCTTGATATCTCCACCAACTTCCTTACCAAATTTTTCTGGATCTCCAAAAGCGTCTAAATAATCGTCTTGAATTTGAAATGCAATTCCTAAATTCAATCCAAACTGATATAAATGATTGCAATTTCCTTCGCTTGCACCACCAATAATTGCACCCATTTGCAAAGCAGCAGCTAATAAAACTGAAGTTTTTAATTCTATCATTTTAATATACTCAGCCAAAGAAACTTCTTGTTGATTTTCAAAATCCATATCTAATTGCTGACCTTCACAAACTTCAATAGCTGTTTTATTAAACAATTGTAAGATGCTTTGTAGATATTGTGGTTGAATTTTATTGAGATACTCATATGCTTTAATCAACATCACATCTCCACTTAATAATGCAATATTACTATTGTATTTTGTGTGAACAGTTTGCATACCTCTTCGAAGCGAAGCTGCATCCATCATATCATCATGCACCAAGGTAAAATTATGAAAGAGTTCTACAGCAGTTGCGATATGGTATGAGTCGATATGAATTTCATCAAAAAGTTCATTTCCCAATAAACACAAAGTTGGTCTTATTCTTTTACCACCAATTTGTAAAAAATAATTACATGGTTCATATAAATTATTTGGTGATGCTGGAAAATGACTTTTATCGAAATGCTGAGCAAATAAAATAGATAAGTCTTTAAACGAATGCATAGCACAAACCTAAGGAAAAGCTGATAAAATTTAAACTTGCAGTTTGATTATTTCCACAAACAAAAAAGCCATTCAAGATTTGACTGGCTAATTGTTATTAAATTTTATAGAAAATTAAGCAACAGCTTGTTTCACTAAAGCTGCAGCTTCACTTAACAAAATGGCACTTTGAACTTTTAATCCACTTTCATCAATTATTTTTTTTGCTTCTTCTGCATTCGTTCCTTGCAAGCGAACAATAATTGGAATATTAATAGTACCTAATTTATT
>JANLVQ010000002.1:0-2770 GCA_031364085.1 Chitinophagaceae bacterium | reverse complement strand
GTTCCATTGCCTTTTATAATACCTGTTAAGGTGGTTGCACCTGAACCTCCATTTGCAACTGGTAGTGTACCTGTGATGTGAGAAATTAAATCTATTTTTCCCCAACTTGGTGCAGTACCTACACCTCCTGATATTAATGCATTGCCAGTAGCTACTCCTGCAAGTTTGCTTAAAGTACTTGTTCCACTAGCATATAATAAATCGCCTATAGTATAACTTGTATTTCCTGTTCCTCCTTGTGCTGCTGTTACAGCATTATTGGTAGTTAAAATGGTTGTACTTACATCGGGTAGTGTATAAGTTTTTTCTGATGTAGTTGCACCACTAAATTTGGTAAATCCATTGCCTGTACCTCCAAAAGCCGAACTAATTAAAGACCCATTCCAAGTTCCTGTTGCAATTGTTCCTAAAGTTGTTATACTGGTTTGCCCCACATAGTTAGATGATATATCTACAGTTGGGGCTGTTGAAGTGCCACCAATAGTTATTCTATTGCTTGTGCCTGTTACACTATTTACAACATTTGAAGTAGCTGCTAAAACTATCCAAGTACTACCATTATAATAATTAAAACTATTGGTAGTACTGTTATAAATCATTAATCCTGTGGCTGGCGTACTGATGGCATCGCGTTGAGTTGTAGATAATCGTGGAATTAGCAATCCTTTATCATTAGAACGAATTTCTAAAAGCGACGAGGGGTCTGGCGTTATTGTAGTTGATGCAATGCCCACAGATTGTGCATTTGCATTGTTGGCAACTAAAATAGTAATTGAAAAAAAGAAATATGTAAATAAAATTTTATTTACAAAACCACTTCTATTAATTGAATGTTTTGAATTATTTTTTTTCATTTTTGAATTGAGTTTACATACGTTTACAATTACATCAATTGATGTCGCACATGCTCTACAAATTTATCCTTAGTAAAAATGCAACTAATCAATGTGGATTGTTTTAAAAAAAATTGTAGAAAAAATTGCTGAGGTGGATAACTTGATTTGATGATAGTAGAGAAATAAAAAAACAGCCACCTAAGTATGCTGCTTAAATTTATGTGGACCCACCTGGGTTTGAACCAGGGACCCCCTGATTATGAGTCAGGTGCTCTAACCAACTGAGCTATAGGTCCTGCAAAAAAAATTATTTTATTGCGAGTGCAAAAATAGTGAAATGCTTTTAATTTTTGTTTTTAATCATCTTAAAAAATCATAGAACAAATTAAAAATTATAATTGCATAAATAGTAAATCCTTTTTAATATTGCATTTTAAAAAATAGTTATGAGTCAACATCAAGAAAATACAACTTACGTTAAAAATTTTAGCTTTACAGCATTACTTTCTTTTGGAATATTACTTGGCTTATTGCTTTTATTATCTAAATGTCATGGTGATTATAAAGCTACACAGCAACAACATCATACTTCTGAACAAGCCCCAGCAAAACATCATTAATTATACTAAAGCAATTTCAAAATTTGCTAGTTGTTTAAACTGAAGTAATCTTTCTTTTATATCTGTTAAAGTTATTTCTTGCAAACGTTGTGTTCCAAATTTTTCTACACAAAAACTAGCCATTGCACTTCCTAAAATAATAGCTGTTTTCATATTTTCGAAACTAATGTCTTTGGTTTTAGCCAAATGTGCTACAAAGCCTCCAGCAAAAGTATCGCCAGCACCTGTTGGATCAAACACTTCCTCTAAAGGTAATGCAGGTGCAAAGAATACTTCATTCTCATGAAACAATAAAGCACCATGTTCTCCTTTTTTAATTACTAAAAATTTAGGACCCATTGTAAGAATTTTTTTAGCAGCTCTTACTAAAGAATTATCACCACTTAATTGCCTTGCTTCACTATCGTTAATTACTAAAACATCAACTAATGAAACAGTTTTTAGCACTTCATCCATCATAATATCCATCCAAAAATTCATGGTGTCTAAAACAATAAGTTTAGGTTTTGTTTTTAATTGTTCAATTACACTACGTTGAACTTTTGGATCTAAATTACCTAGCATTAAAAATTCACAATCTTGGTAGCTGTTTGGTACAACTGGTGTAAAATTTGCCAATACATTTAATTCTGTAACTAAAGTATCTCTGCTGTTCATATCCATGTGATACTTACCACTCCAGAAAAATGATTTTTCATTTTCTTTGATTTGTAATCCTTCAAAAGAAACACCACGTGCAGTTAAAGCTGCTAATTCTTCTTTCGGAAAATCTCCACCCACCACACTTATTTGGTTTACTTTACAAAAATGACTTGCACACCATGCAATATATGTAGCAGCACCGCCAACAATTTTATCACTTTTACCAAATGGTGTTTCAATAGCATCAAAAGCCATAGAACCTACAACAACTAAACTCATATTATTTTTTTTAAGGTGGCAAAAGTAACCTTATAGATTATATAAAAAAATAGCTTCGGAAAATTCCGAAGCTATTTGTATAATTTTTCTTGATTTAATAAGCCCAAAGACTTTGCTCGTAGCTGAAGATTTTATCTTTTATCTTATCCCCTTCTAACAATCTAAATAATGGGTCTTTAATATACTCATCTAATTTTTGATCTCTGAAGTTATCTAATGTTGATTTTACAATATAATAACTGAACAAATGATTTTCTAAATAATCTTCCCATGTCATTCGAGCACCCATATTTTTAGTATTATACACTTGCTTTTTAGCTAATGTATTTCTAATATCTGGGTAGTATAACCAGAAGCAAGGGTAATGAGGACCATCAATTACTTTACCACTTG
>JANLVQ010000325.1:0-1771 GCA_031364085.1 Chitinophagaceae bacterium | reverse complement strand
AATAGATTTCTAAAAAAATCTTCTTGCATTTCCTCATATTTTTCAGGATAATTAGATTGGTACTGTTGTAATGCAATCAAAGAATTGAATAACAAGACTTCAAATTTTCCATAATTGGTCAAATCTTTATAGGCTCTTTTAATTTCGACAATACCACCAAAAGCTACCATAAATAATTTATCACCATCTGATTTTTGTTGTAATGTTTGTCCTAAAGAAGCATTAGAATTATAATTTCTTTTTAGTACCGCAAACTGTGCTATTTTTGCTGCATCTTCTCTTGACAGTGTACATGTTGAATTTCTGAGAATAACATCAGTTAATTCGTTTTCATTAGTAAAATTTGAAGTAAAGTAAGATGTCACTGCATAACAATAGGCATATTCTGTAGCCTCTTTAGAGTATCTAAAATTTAATAATTGGCGCACTTCTTGAACTTCTTGATCTTGTTGTTGTTTTCCTCCAGGAAATATTTGTTTTCGCAACTGATTAATTTGTTCTTGTTGTTTTCTTTCTTCCTGTGATTTAAATAAGTCGAATAATCCCATGATAATTGTTTTTAAGTTTGTTGAATCTTTTAAATAGTAGAAATTAATTTCCTTCTATAACTGTTTATATTCAAAAACAAAAAAGGTAACCCTTGAAACAAAAAAAATATGTAGCATACAATTAATACGATTTCTATCCAATAAAAGGAATGCTTTTTGCAGAGCTCTTAGCTTATTTCTATAGTTCAGTATAAAAATTTAGATTATTTCATTATATTTGTTACACATTTAAATCCTAAACATTATGAGGGCTAAGAGAGTTTTCAGACAAGACTATAATCAAACTAAATCACTGGTAAAGGCAGGAAAAATCAGTGGTGAAAATGCTGTGCGACGTTCTAAAGCTTTAGATTTAGTGGTAACTTATATTGAAGACGGAATTGTTTTTGAAGAGCTTCCTGATGGTTCAAAAAAACAAATCGAAGTACTAGAAAGAAAACCAGCAGATATTGTTTTTGAAAAAGGAATGGTATTTCATGGCAAGTAACAAAAGAGTTCGAATATTTGCAGGTCCAAATGGTTCCGGAAAAAGCACTTTATTTGAAGCTTTCCAAAGTGAGTACAAAGAAAAAACGGGTTATTTTGTTAATGCAGACCTTTTAGAAAAAAAATTATTCGATTCCTCGCTAATTGATTTAAAGAGTATTGGCTTATTTGCATCTCAAGCAGATTTAGAAGCTTTCAAAAAATTATCTAATTCACAGTCGCTTATTAATAAAGCAATAGCTGATGGACACACTATAGACGTTCATATAAAAGAAAATTGCATCGTTGATAATTCCGATGACTCGCATAGTTACGAAGGCTCATTTATAGCCTCTTTCATTAGGCATTTACTAGTAGAGCACCAAAAATCATTCAGTTTTGAAACGGTGATGAGTCATCCATCAAAAGTGGATGAAATTAAACAAATGGTACAATTGGGCTATCAACCTTATTTGTACTTTGTTTGTATTGACAAACCCGAAGTTAATATTTCAAGAATATCCAACAGAGTAAGCCATGGTGGCCACGATGTTCCAGACACCAAAGTACTTGAACGCTATGTTAGAACCCTAGAATTACTTCCTTCACTATTACCCTTTTGTTTCCGTGCCTATTTATTTGACAATTCGGGCAAAAAAAACCAATTAATTGCCGAGCTATACAAAGGCGATTTATAGCTAAAAACCAGCAATCCACCGCAATGGTTTATAAAATATGTTTTACCACATTTTGTGTAA
>JANLVQ010000314.1:0-3682 GCA_031364085.1 Chitinophagaceae bacterium | reverse complement strand
TTCGCAGACGGCATTGCATCAGGAATACGGCGGGGTCGTTCCCGAAGTCGCGTCGCGCAATCATCTCGTCCACGTCCCGCGACTAATATTACTATTATTGGTTCTGGCTTGGTTGGTTCTCTATTAAGTATTTATTTGAAGAAGAGAGGTTATGATGTTAAGATTTTTGAAAGAAGAGATGACATGCGTAAACAAGAAATGAGTGCAGGCAGATCAATAAATTTAGCACTTAGTGATAGAGGTTTACTAGCATTAGAAAAAATTGGTTTGGCAGAAGAAATTAAATCTATATGCATTCCCATGTATGGAAGATTTATTCATAATCTAGATTTTACAACAATTACACAACCATATGGCATCAATAATCAACATATCAATTCTGTATCAAGAGCTACTTTAAACATGAAGTTGATGGATTTAGCAGAACAAAATGGAGTTGAAATTTTCTTCAATCACAAGTGTGAAAATATTGATTGGGCAAAAAATAAAATCACTTTTGAAACGCATCAAAATCAAATTGAAATAGTTTATTTCGATTTACTTTTTGGCTCAGATGGAGCATTTGCTGCATCTCGTTTAGCCCATCAATTACAACATCCAAAATTCGATTATCACCAATACTATATTGATTGTGGTTATAAAGAATTAACGATACCACCAACTGCAAATGGAGCATTTGCAATGGAAGTAAATGCCCTACACATTTGGCCAAGAAAAGATTATATGCTGATTGCTTTACCAAATTTAGATAAATCTTTTACCTGCACTTTATTCTTTCCTTTTGAAGGACCATTGTCTTTTTCTAATCTTGATACTAAAGAAAAAGTTGAAGATTTTTTCAAAAATAATTTTGCAGATATTATTCCCTTAATGCCAAATTATGTTGAAGAATTTTTTAATAACCCAACTTCATCATTAGTTACTATAAAATGTTTTCCATGGAAAAGAGAAGATAAATTCGCTTTAATTGGCGATGCTGCACATGCTATTGTGCCATTTTTTGGTCAGGGTATGAATTGTGGTTTTGAAGATTGTAGAATTTTAGATGAATTAATTGATGAACATCAAGAAGACTGGTCAACAATTTTAGAAAATTATCAAACACTTCGTAAACCAGATGCTGATGCCATTGCAGATTTAGCTGTGAATAATTTTGTAGAGATGAGAGATAAAACAGGAAATGCAAATTTTCTTTTACAAAAAAAGATAGAAGCTAATATTCAAAAAAAATATCCTAAAAAATGGACTCCAGCTTACAGTTTGGTTACATTTTCACCACATGTTAGATATAGTGATGCATTAAAAAGAGGCAACAAACAGGAAGCCATTATGGAAGAAGTAATGCAAACCCCTAATATTGAAAATATTTGGGACTCTGAACAAATTGAGAAAATGATTTTAGAAAAGATTGAACATCTAAATTAATTTTTTAAAAAAAGTTTCCAAAAAAATATTCTCAATTTTTCTTTAGTACTGTAGATTAGTTTGAAAATGCAATAGTAAAGCCCAGCTCCTTTTCTGAGTTTCATTATTTCTAATTCATGTTTTAACATAACATTTCTTAAACTTAATTGTTTTTGCTTAGAAGTACTGCCATTGTTATAGTGTACGATAGTAGTTTCATGATAAAAGAAACAACTAAAGCCTAATTGCTTCAATTGCCAACACCATAAATGATCTTCTGCATACATAAAAAATCTTTCGTCAAGTTTGTTGTAAGGAAGTTTATTAAGAATTGATTTGGGGAACATGAAAAAAGCTCCATTTAACCAATCGCATTGAATGTTAAAATCACTTTTAAAATATTTTCCAAGCATTAACTGTGCTCTTTTTTTATAAGACAAAAGGAAAAGAAATATTCTAAATAAATCAAATAACTCCCAACTTATGCTTCGAAACTTTCTTGCAGTGTGCTGAATTTTTCCATCAGGGTAAATTATTCTACATCCAAAAAAAGCAAAATCATCAACAGATTTAGCATATGCATATATTTTAGAAATAGCATCTTCAATTAAATAAGTATCACTGTTTAACAAAAGAATAAAATCTCCTGATGCTTGAGCAATTCCTAAATTATTACCTTTAGCAAACCCTCCATTTTCGTTGCTTTTTATAAGAATTATTGAACTAAATTTTTCTTTAAACAAATCGGCATTACACTCGGTTGATTTATTATCAACTAAAATTATTTCGTAAGTAATATTCTTAGTAAATTGAATGATACTTTCAATACAATTACAAGTAAGTTGAAAAGTGTTATAGTTTAATATTATAATGGATACTTGTGGCAATTGAATTTATTTTTTTCTAACAAATAAATAATGAATTAGCATTAATATTTTAGACAACACTCCAATTTTTAAAAACTTATTGGGTATTTTATTTTGAAATTGAATGATGGCCAAAATGCTTAACTCTATTTTCCCAAAATAACCTGCATCAACAATATCTTGTTCATTTTTAATTTCTAAGTTTCTAAATAATCTCCACATAGCATCATAAACTAAAATATTTTTTAAATTATCACAACCAATCTTATTCATGAAATAAAAATACTCTGGTATTTCAACTGCAGCAATTCTAAAACAAGAACGGGTAACTTGCTCTTTACTTAAACCAACATTAATTAAGGCTTGTTGAATATACAAAATTTGTTTTGATGATATGACATGATAGTAAAAGTCAATATCAACAAGCCATTTGAATTGTTTATCGTAAAATATTTTTGCATCATTTTTATGCATTACAACACTAGGTGGACCAATAATATTTTTTGATAATAGTGATGCTCTATTTTTCTTTAAATGCCAAAACCTGAAAGAAAATGGCTTTGCAATAACCAATTCTGTTTTGTTTTCATCTAAATAAATGTTTGTATAAGCCGAGATAATAAAATATGCATCATTTACTTCAGTTTGTTTTGCAAAAACAGCAAGACTATTTTCATTTGCAAACCAATCATCATCATGCATTAATTTAATCCATTTACCTTTTGCATATTTAATAGATTCATTCCAGTTTTCTGGTGTACCTAATGCAGTAGTATTTTTTACATAATTAATTGTAAAATCAGAAAAGTAATTTGAGATATAATTTTTCAACTCATCATCAGGCGAATCATCAGTTATCACTACTTCAAAATCTCTGAAAGTTTGTATAGCAATAGAATTTAACAATCTTTCAACAAAGAATAAATTTTTATAAGCTGGTATACAAATTGAAATAAGCATAACAGTTTATAGTTTTAACATAAGTCTTCCGGTGAAGTCAATTCGCTGTAATAATGGTTGAATGTTTTGTTGCTGAAAATATTCAACAACTGCTTTTTTTGCACCTTCCCAATGACCAAAATCATCTATTATAAGTGGAGCATTTTTTTCAAGTTTTGGAAACAAAAACTCTAATTCAATTTTTGTTGATTCATACCAATCAGTATCTAAACGAAGTAATGCTATTTGCATAGGTTGAGTTAAAGGTAAAGTATCTTCTACTTTTCCTTTAATCATTTTGATATGTTGTTTTGGATAATTGGTTTTGGCCATATTCGTTAAAACTTCATCATACGATGCGTAACACCAAATTGAATCTTCGGCAAGTTTATTTTCTCTTTGCAAAATCGAGGCAGCATATTCACCTGTAACTGCAATATCATTTACTGTTGGTTCACTCATGCCTTCATAAG
>JANLVQ010000308.1:0-1612 GCA_031364085.1 Chitinophagaceae bacterium | reverse complement strand
GACGCTACGATTTTGTTGATTTGTTTCATGTTTGTGTTGTTTAGTTGTTTAAAGAGAATGTAAAATTGAAACAAACTACCAACCTGCACAATCCCTTGAATTAGGGGGTAATGCTGAAACGCTTATAAATAAAGGGGTTTAAAAGATTAATAAAATAAAAATGCCCCACATTTGTGAGGCATTTTTAACAATAGTAGTAACTTTTAGAAAGAAAACTTATCAATTAAAAAACTACTAATAAAAACATTATTAGGCATATTAAGCTTAAAATTTTGTATCATATTTTTTTGTGAAATTGTTGTTACTGAAACTTTAGCACTATCTTTTTTTATTTCTTTTTTCTTGTTTTCCAGCTCTTGTTTTTTTTCTTCAATTTCTTTTTTTAAATCTTCCATATCTTGATTTATATCGCTTTTCATATTCGGATTAATTAATTCTTTTTCCCCCATGATCAATTCAACATCATCATCCCAAGAGTATGAATTACTCAAGTTTCTATCCCAATCTGTATTCCAGCCTTTTCTTCTGTTATAATTTATATCAAACCATTCATAATTTTCTAAGGAATTTTCTAATTGAATTTTTTTGCCTACCGGAACCTCTATTATTACTAATACTTGTTGGTTTCTGAATTTATCTTTATTGGTAATCACAAAGCCTTTAGGAAGTTCTATCACACTATCATTTTGATTAATAGAGAAATTAATATGACTAGCAACTTGTTTTGCAATTTGTTTGTTTTTGCCTCTGCTAAACTTTACTGTTTTGATATGATAGTTATTGTCTTTGCTTTGTACAACACTAATTCTAATGGTTCTCATCATCACACTATCTTCACTTAATCCATAAAAAGGTGCGTCATTTTTATCCCAATTTATTCCAAACCAATCATCACCATAAAAAGAAATTTCATCTTTTTTAACTGTTATTAATAGTTTATTTTGAGAAGGTTGATTGATAGCAATTTCATCTTCAACAGCTGATTTATTTTTGAAATTATTTAAAATCATTGCTGTAAGTGTAATGCAAGAAAATAGACCAATTGTCCATATTGTACCAATCGTTGCTCCAAAATATTTATAGCTGGTTTTGGCTTTCATTAATCTTCGAACTAGCCATACAATAAATCCAATTATTGGTACAATTAAAAATCCAATTACAGTAATCCAAGCAAGTGTTTGTTCCCAAAATCCATCAAGGAAGAAGTTTTTGAAAGGAAAAATTGCTACACCACCAATTAGCACTCCAATAAGAGCCATTAATAAAGCAAATGCTATCATACCTGCAATAAATAAAAAGAATGCTTTAAAAACTATTCCAATAGCGTGTCCAATTCTGCCACTTGAGCTTTTGGTTGTAGCATTTACTTCATCGCCCCACTTATTTACTTTTTCTGATATTACTTTACCATATTTGTCTGCACGTTCTTTAAAACCCATTAAATCGTCTTGAATAGTATTTTTTATAGTATTTAAATCTACTTTTTCACCACGCATTTCTAATTTTTCACTCGCTGTATTTGCCTCAGGAATTACAGCCCACAGTACTAAATAAATAAGGGTTAAGGAACCGCCAAAAGAACCAAAGAATACAGATGGAAATGGATCGAAGT
>JANLVQ010000285.1:0-6187 GCA_031364085.1 Chitinophagaceae bacterium | reverse complement strand
GCCAATCTTAAGTTTTCACCAGTTTTATCATTGGTTCTATCCCATGGATGAACAGGGCCAAACATATAATATTTTAAATCTGTTTTATAGTTTAATTGTTCTCTCAAATAATAATTCATAGCAGGAGAAAAAGCATGATTCCAAGAAATTAATTCAGCATTATAATCTGGAGCTTCACCGCCATCTTGTTTATCTATACCTAAGTATCTGCTATCTAATCTTCCAATTGTAAAACCTTTATCTCTTAATAATTCTTTCCAAAAAAATGAAGTTGGAATTTGTAGGTTTCTTTGATAAATAACCTTTTCATTTAAGCCAGAGAATCGTGCCATTTTTTTAGCCAATTCAACTTTTTTATTTTCTTCTAAAAAACCTCCTTTAGCAAGCGATGGCAGTAATTCATTGATTGTAAAATTTTCTACTTCAGGTAATACGTCAGTTAAATCTTTTTGTTGTAAATCTTCTGGTAACATTTTATGATACCAAGCTGTTGCTGCATAATAGGGCAATCTAGTTGCCACTTCTACTGGTCCATTTCTTTCAATTCCTAAAATGGTAGGCGACACTAAAACCACACCATTTAAAAACATCCATTGATTGTTTTGTAATTCTAATGCCAAGCCAGAAACCCTGTTAGTACCATAGCTTTCACCAAATAAATATTTTGGTGATGGCCACCTATTATAGCGAGTAACAAATGTGCTTACCCATTCAGCCAAATATTTAATATCTGCATTTACTCCAAAAAAAACACTCTTTGGTGCATTGCCAATAATTCTTGAATAGCCTGTATTTACAGGGTCTACATAAACTATATCGGCTATGTCAATTAACGAAAAAGGATTTTCTTTTACACCATAAGGTTGAATAGGATAACCCTCTTCATTAATGTTTAACATTCTTGGTCCTGTATAGCCCAACTCCATCCAAACACTTGGTGTTCCTGGTCCACCATTGAAAGAAATAATTAATGGTCTTGTAGTTCTATCTTGAACATCACTTCTTTCATAATAAGTAAAAAACACACCAGCAATTACTTTGCCCGAATCGTTCCAAACCGGTATGGTTCCTGCAATTGCTTTATAAGGAACAACAACACTTTTAACTGTAACTGTATGAGAAGTAGTGATAACATTGTCTGGATTTAAAACATTTGTAGCTGCACCAGGTTTCTCTTCTTTTGCTTGAGAAAAAGAGATTACTGTTATGAATATTGATAACATAAAAACGCTAAACTTTTTCATAATAAACTATTTTTTAATTATTCGAATGCTAAAAATAATGCAATAAGATTCACCTATTCATTTAATCATTCAATTTTATTTCGAAACTTTATTGTAGATATTTGCATCAGATGAAAAAACTAGGTTTTATTTTATTCTGCATTTCTTTTTGTTTATCATGTGAAAACGATATGCAATTGGTAAACTCTTTATCAATAAAAAAAATTGGTGTAGAGGAAGGCAGGTATATTGAAAGTTATATGAGCACTGCTGGAAAAGTTAAAGCAAAACTTACTGCTCCTTTTATGTTGAGAAGCCAATATGATAGTGCAAAAGTAGAATTTACAAAATCTTTAAAAGTTCAATTTTATGATAGCTCTTTAAAACCCGAAAGTTTTTTGTTTGCAAAATATGGTCGTTATTTAGAATTTGAAAATACCGTATTGTTGAAAGATAGTATTGTAGTTTATAATATTCATAAAGACACATTATGGTGCAATGAATTGGTTTGGGATCAAAACAAGGGAATTTTTTTTACCGATAAGCCTGTTGTAATTAGTCAGGATAATGGTAGCATTCGACAAAAAATATTTGCTCGTGGAATGCAAAGCGATCAAGCATTTAAGAATGTAAGCCTATTTAAAATTGGCAGTATGTATAACAATAGTGCCAACAGTTTTATTATTCTAAAAGATAGTTCAGGATATTAAATTAAAGAAAACTTTTTAAAGTCAATTCTAAATTTACTTATCTTCCGAACATAAATTAAAACCTCATTTACTATAATATTATTGCATGAAAATTGAAGAAATAAAAATCCTTCGTGGACCAAATTATTGGAGTATTCGTAGAAACAAACTCATACAAATGAGGTTGCAGTTAGAAGATTTAGAACAAAGACCAACAAATGAAATTGATGGATTTTTAGATAGACTAAAGGCAATGTTTCCGAGTATGTATGAACATCGTTGTAGTGAAGGAGTTTCAGGTGGATTTTTTAGCAGAGTTGCTAAAGGCACTTGGATGGGCCATGTTATTGAACATATAGCACTAGAAACTCAAACTCTTGCCGGAATGGAAACAGGCTTTGGAAGAACTAGAGGTACCGGTAAAGAAGGAGAGTATAATGTAGTGTTTAGTTATATGGAAGAAGATGCTGGTGTTTATGCTGCAAGGTCTGCAGTAAAAATTGCACAAGCATTGGTTGATGCAACTGAGTATAATTTAGCAGAAGATATACAACAATTAAGAGAAATTAGAGAAGATACTCGATTAGGACCAAGCACAGGTTGCATTGTAGATGAAGCCTTAAAAAGAGGTATTCCTTTTATTCGTTTAAACAAACATAGTTTAGTGCAATTGGGTTATGGAGTACATCAAAAAAGAATTAGAGCAACTATTGCATCAACAACAAGTAATATAGCCGTTGATATAGCTTGTGATAAAGAAGAAACAAAAAACTTATTAGAAGCTGCAGAAATTCCTGTGCCAAGAGGAACAGTGATTAGAACTGAAGTTGGCTTACAAGAAGCCATTGAAAAATATGGTTATCCTTTAGTAATAAAACCTATTGATGGAAATCATGGTAAAGGCAACACCACTAATATTACAACTTGGGAGCAAGCTTTAGCTGCATTTGCTGCAGCTAAAGAATATGGTAGAAATGTTATTATAGAAAGATTTATTACAGGGTTTGATTTTAGAGTTTTAGTAATTGATTCAAAATTTATTTGTGCAGCATTAAGAACACCAGCTTCTGTAATTGGAGATGGAAAAAATACCATTCAACATTTAATTGATGAAACTAATAAAGATCCCAGAAGAGGTTATGGCCATGAAAAAGTATTAACACAAATAACCATTGATCAATTCACACAAAAAATGTTGAATGATATTGGCTATACTTTAGAAACCATTCCAGCTAAAGAAGAATTGGTTCTGTTAAAACCAACAGCCAATTTAAGTACAGGAGGAACAAGTACAGATGTTACGGATGAAGTGCACCCTACAAATATTTTCATGTGTGAACGTATTGCTAAAATTATTGGCTTAGATATTTGTGGAATTGATATAATGGCAAAAGATTTAAGAAATCCAATCACAGAAAACGGGGGAGCCGTTCTTGAAGTGAATGCTGCTCCAGGCTTTAGAATGCACATTGAACCAGCAGAAGGTTTGCCACGAAATGTAGCAGAACCTGTAATTGACATGTTGTTTCCAGATAAGGGAAATGGAAGAATTCCAATTATTGCAATTACAGGAACAAATGGAAAAACAACCACAACAAGACTTACAGCTCATATATGTAAAACTGCAGGAAAAAAAGTAGGTTATACAACTAGCGATGGTGTGTATATTCAAAATCAATTGATGATGAAGGGCGATTGTACTGGACCTATTTCTAGTGCATTTGTTTTAAAAGATCCAACAGTTGATTTTGCTGTATTAGAATGTGCAAGAGGTGGAATATTAAAAAATGGATTGGCTTTTCAAAATTGTGATGTAGCCATTGTAACCAATGTTGCTGCAGACCATATGGGTTTGGGTGGTATTAATACTATTGAACAAATGGCTAAAGTAAAAGCAGTTGTTCCTGAAACAGTTTTCCCTCATGGTTATGCTGTATTAAATGCAGATGATGATTTGGTTTTTGCAATGGTGAAAGAGTTAAAATGTAACATAGCATTATTTAGTATGGATGAAAACAATCCTCGTATTCAAGAACATTGTAAAAAAGGCGGATTGGCAACAGTTTTTGAAAATGGATATGTAAGCATTTTAAAGGGTACTTGGAAAATAAGAGTAATGCATGTAAAAGATATTCCTTTAACTTTTGAAGGAAAAGCTACACATAACATTGCCAATACTTTGCCAAGTGTAATGGCAACATATTTGTATAAATCTATAACCATTAACGATATAAAAACTGGCTTACAAACTTTTATTGCAGGCAGCAACACAACACCTGGTCGTTTAAACTTTTTTCATTTTAAAAACTTTACTTTCTTAGCCGATTTTGCTCATAATCCTCATGGTTTAAATTTGCTTTGCGATTTTATTAGCAAGTTAGATTATAAATATAAAGTAGGCGTAATAAGTGGTACAGGCGATAGAAGAGATGAAGACATTCGTGAACTTGGTGCAATTTCAGCAAAATTTTTCGATGAAATTATTATTCGTTGTGATAAGAATTTAAGAGGAAGAACTGCCGATGAAATTATTGGTTTATTGCAAGAAGGAATTAATGAAGTAAATCCAAACATTCCACAACAAGTTATTGCAAACGAAAACTTAGCATTAGAACATATTTATAATCATTATAAGCCAGGGGCATTATATACCATAATGTGTGATGTAGTGGCAGGTGCTTTAGATAAAATAAAAGAGTTGAAAGATAGAGAAAACGCTATGTAGCTTTTAAGAATGAATATAATTCTCTAATTGCTGAATGGTTTCTTTTTGCTGAACAATGGTTTCTTTAATAACGTCTAATAAAGAAATTACGCCTACTAATTTTTCATTTTCGAAAACAGGCAAATAACGAGCGTTATTAGTACTCATCAAATGCATGCACTGTTCAATGCTGTGTTCTTTTGTAATATGTGGATTTTCTGTTGACATAATTTCTTCTACGTTTACCTCTGTAGAAGACTTGCCCTGTAAAACAACTTTTCTGGCATAATCTCTTTCAGTCATAATGCCTAAATATTGATGGTCGTTCATAATTAATATAGAACCAATATTTTTTTCAGCCATCGTTTTTAAAGCATCTCTTACACTGGTTTGTGGCGGAACACTATAAATTAAAGCTCCTTTTCTGCTCAAAATATCTTTTACTTTTTTCATAAACGTAGTTTTCTATTAAAAATGGAGGCAAAAGGTACGAAAAAATTAGTGAGGAGGATTAAAAAATATCTTTTAGTTTTTTTATTATTATAAAAAATATTCACAGCAACTTCAATTTTAAGCACTCAAATTGACTTGATAAGGAGGAGTTTTAGTTTTTTGTTTCAGATTTTTTAGTAAGCCTGAATTAAAACCTCTGTAGGAATGTTGCACAGTTCGTGTTGGCTGCAGTTAAAGTCTGTCAAAATACTTTGCCAATTGAAAATCCCAAAAATGGTAGTCCATCATATTGATTAAAAACTGGGGTCAAACTAAAACGATAAATAAAATTTTTGTCTGTCTGATGTCTAATTCCTACGCTTGGAATTATGTTAAAAAAAGTTGAGTTTACGTAACCTGAGTCTCGCTTGACACTAATGTAAAGTTTTACGTCAGCTTTTGTATATGTTGCTCCAAATCCAAAATCAATGAATGTATTACTTTTTTTTAGTTTTAGTAAATAATTTATTCCAAATGGGATTGTTAAAACACTTGGTTTTACTCCATAAATGCCTGCTCCAAAGTGCAGATTAAGTCTTGTTTTTTTAAGAATTTGTCTCTCATAGTTTGCAGATAAGAACAAACCATTTCCTCCTAACTCAAAATAAAGTGCATTAAATTTATTTGTATTCGTTTGTCCGAATGAGTATGAAGTCATAGTTAGTGTCAAAATAATAAGTATCAGTATTTGTCTAACCATATTTTTTGGGATTAATTACGCCCAACGGCAGTTTGTGAAAAAACTACTATCGTCCTATAAATATACACAGCATATTAATAGCCACAAACCTTGTATGAATAACTATCAAAATAGTGCTTAAATTATTTGGAATGTTGCACAGTTTGTGTTGGTGGCAGTTATTTGATTTACTGTTTATTGTCCGCTGAATGGAGTCCCGAAAATTCCAACTGCAAGTTCTGCCCAAATGATTAGGAATGTTCCTAGAATAACTGTACAGAGGGCGATTCTGTACTGAATTTTGGTTACTTTCCTCAATACAAGTTCACACACTAAACCTGTGCCGAGCAATAGGGTGCCCATTACTACAAAATCGAAGCTTGTCCAAGTAACTTCGTTT
>JANLVQ010000229.1:0-2914 GCA_031364085.1 Chitinophagaceae bacterium | reverse complement strand
AATTAAAGACCATTGCAAATTTTCATGAGCTATTTTTTCATAAAATTCTATAAATATTTTTTTCCCTTCTGCATACTTATTTACAAAATATGCTAATAGTGTTTGATTGGTAACGGCAAATATGTTTCTTAATTGAGCAATTATTTTATTTGCAATTTCATATTTTGCTACATAGGTCAATCCAAATTCCGAAAGAAAGAATTTAGTAATCGGTTCGTAGCAAAGCACTAGTAAAGAAATGCCTTGAAGTTTCCAACTATCTCTAAAAAATAATTGAATGTTTTTTAAACTAACGCCATTCAAATGGAAACTTAATTTCAATTTTATTAATACAAAATATAAAACACAAGTTAATAAAATAAATGCCTGAGCTATTTGTGCAATAGCAACTCCTATTAGAGCATACTTTTTAATTGAAAAAAAGCAAATGATTAAAAATAAAATATTAGCCAATCCGATAAAACTGTTCTTAACATAGTTTAACTTTCTTGCATCAATTACTGAAGAAAAAACTGTTGCCAATAAGTTGATAAAAATAGCAACCAATGCTAATGATATTAAACCAATGTAATTTGAAATATTTTCTTTAAATAGAAAATACAACGATATGAGTACCACAAGACTTAATAAAATAAAAAAAATAATATATATTACCAACCCATTAATGATGAGCTGTGCTGCTTTATTTTGGTAATTTTCATCATCTGCCTCAGCAACTTCTCGAATAATATTAGTATTTACAGCTGCTGTTGATTGACTAAGAATTGAAGTAAATCCAACTATAATTGCCCAGATACCCATTTTTTCCATTCCTAGATTTAGGATAATCAGTTTATACAGAATAAAAAAAATAAGGGAATTAAAAAGAGTTATAGCTATAGAACTATAGATATTTAATTTTACTTTCAAAATGTAATAGAAAAGCTAAAAGCCTTATTGTTTTTTGATTTCTTCTGCTTCTTTCAAAGCATGTTTGAATAATAAGTATATAACGATAAATATAAAACCTACCATAGCAAATAGAATAGCTGTTAGTCCTTTACCAAAACCAACTTTGTCTAATGGAAACATAGGTACATCTATAATTTGAATTAAAGGCGTTTCTCTTAGCAATGTAATTTTAGCTATTGCCGATTGCTTTAAAACTTCACTATATAATTGAGTATTTGCACTAACATCTATTCTTTTCTTAATACTACCAACACGTAAAATTTGTTTATTGGGATTAATGTTTAAATCGCTTGTGGCAGCCTCACTACTGATGCTTGAATTCAATAAGTTTTTTAATGAATCTGCTTGATTCTGTAAAAACGTTAAACTCTCGTTCGACTTTTTAGTTTTATAATCTGAATAAAATTTAATGACATTATTACTGAGTTGCTCAATAAATCTTTTAGCGAAATTTTCGTTTTGGTCTATAAACTCTAAGTTTATGATGCCTGTTTTTTTATCCTTTTTTTCAACTTTTAACTGTGATCTATAAATTAATTTATAAACACTGTTAAGAATACTGTCTTTTTCTCTATTGACTTCCTGAGTATTATAATCTTGAAAATAATTTTTAGTTGAAGAATAATTTTTCAATTTTTTATCTAATCCATTATTCCATAAATAATCATCAATTAACAAGTTGTTATTAGACCCAATATCAGCTGGAGAAAGCAACGTTTTAATAACGAGTTTCCTACTTTTAAATAATTCTAATAAATTATCTCCTTCAAAAATTCCTCCACCACTTTGACCCAAATCAATCCCAAATTGAGCAGCAATGCCAGCATAAGCTCCAATCTTATCACCTGCAGCATTTTCAGAAACAAATGTTAATGTTGATTTATACGTTGGTCCAATCCATTTTTTATAAAAGAATCCTATTAAACCAAATGTTATAACCACAATTATTATAACCAATATTTTAGATTTTAAAAATTGACATTGCATTTTAATACGAGCGAACAAATCAATAAAAGAAATGTGTTGAGAATTTGTATTCATTTATAATAAAAATTACCGAACTAAATTAATAATTGCCAGTACTACTCCTGCTAAGGATGCCACAGCACTAGCAATACCTATTGTTTCTACTGTTGATAATTTTTTATTATTCTTCTCAACAATTTTTGGCACTAAAATTTCTGAGCCTTCCTCTACTTTAGGGTATGATTTAAAAAATAAAAATTTCTTTGTTTTAGCTGCAATACCATTTGCTTTTAAAACATATATTTTATTTTTCTGTGCATTATCAGTAAATCCACCAGCCCTATCAATATAATAATTTAATTTTTCTCCATCCACATAAACTACTTCAGTAGGAAACAACACTTCACCACTTACTTTAATTTCTCTTTTTTGTTTAGGTACATTAATAATATCGCCATCTTGTAAAAAAATATTTTCTATACTGTTAGAATCTTTTAAAAGCTTTTCAACATCTAAACCAATTTTAACAGTTGGATTCAGATATTCTAAAGATGAAGCATATGATGTATCATTAATTTGTTGTTTAATTTTTTTAAAGTAGATGTCACTAGTATCTTTTAAAATATTGGTTTTATTAATTCTGGTGATACTTACACCTTTAATAAAAGCAGAATGTGTTAATCCGCCAGAACGGTTTAGAACATTGCTAACTTTTTCATCGTTTGAAGAAAGTATATATGTACCAGGATATAAAACTTCTCCTTCAATTTGAACTTTTACTTGAGATTTATACCCAGGCTTGGTTCTAACAGTAACAATATCCCAAGGTTTTAGTTTGATGTCATTACCTTTTAATGCCAAATCTTTCTCACTATTTATAGTAACTACTTGTGCTAATTCGTTTGAACTAGCATCGAATTTTGCTAAATCTAATCTGCTTGCAATTTCAATTTTTGCAGCTGGTGGATTTACTGAAGGTGCTACTGTTGAAAAAATT
>JANLVQ010000216.1:0-6832 GCA_031364085.1 Chitinophagaceae bacterium | reverse complement strand
GCCCTAATACTTTACCTAATTTACCAATTTTTGGCATAACAGAAGGCGTAGCAACAATTACATCAATATCTACCCAACCAGCTTCAATTTTAGTAATAAATTCATCTAATCCAACATAATCTGCACCTGCAGCTTTTGCATCAGCTTCTTTATCTGGAGTACATAAAACTAAAACTCTTTTTGTTTTACCAGTACCATGAGGTAAGGTTACAGTACCACGAACTTGTTGGTCTGCTTTTTTAGGATCAACTCCTAATCTAATGTGTAAATCAACTGAGCTATCAAATTTTGTACAGTTAATTTCTTTTACTAATACAGATGCATCTTTAAGTGAGTAAGATTTATTCTTATCCACCTTAGATTCTGCAACTTTTCTTTTCTTTGTTAAAGACATTGTTATAAATTTTTAAGGTGAATAATTAATTTTTCCACGGTGCAGCACCGTCAATTGTTAAGCCTAAACTTCTTGCAGTACCTGCAATCATTTTCATGGCACTTTCTTTAGTAAAGCAGTTCATATCAGGCATTTTGTCTTCAGCAATTGCTTCAACTTGTGCCCATGTTACTTTACCATTTTTTACACGGTTACTTTCTTTACTACCTTTCTGAATTTTTGCAGCTTCCATTAATTGAATTGCTGCTGGGGCAGTTTTGATGATAAAGTCGAAAGACTTATCAGAATACACAGTGATTAAAACAGGTACAACTTTACCCATTTTATCTTGTGTTCTTGCATTAAATTGCTTGCAAAACTCCATGATGTTAACACCCTTAGAACCTAAAGCAGGTCCAACGGGAGGTGCAGGATTAGCCTGTCCACCTTTAACCTGAAGCTTTACATAGCCTGAGATTTCTTTTGCCATTTTTTTTGATTTAATTGGTTATAACGCTAATCAATTTACGATGTTTGATGTTTGGTGTACGGTATTATATTAACATATCGTACATTTTACATCTTAAATCGAACATTGGTTTGCTCCCAAGATCCATCTTTTTCTAAAAAGAACTATTTTTTGGGATTGCAAAAGTAGGGTTCTTGATTGAAACAGCAAAAATCTTATAAAAATAAATCTGTATTTTTAATCTCGAAATAGCCACATGCAAACTACAAACTCAATTTTTTTAATTAAACCTTGTTGTTTTCAATACAATTTTGAAACAGAGATTTCTAATTCTTTTCAACAGCAATTGCCTGTAAATAAATCAGATATAACACTAAAAGCAATTAATGAATTCAATAATTTTGCATTGGAACTTGAAAATAATGGACTTGATATAACTATAATTGATGATACAACTCTACCAGAAAAACCTGATGCTGTTTTTCCAAATAATTGGATATCTACTCATGAAAATGGGAAATTAATTCTGTATCCAATGTTGGCAGAAAATAGAAGAATTGAAAGAAGACAAGAAATTATTGACCAATTAAACCAAAAATTCGTCATTAATCAAATTACAGATTTAACTTATTTTGAAAAAGAATCGAAATTTTTAGAGGGTACAGGAAGTGTGATTTTAGATAGAATTTACCAAAAAGCCTTTGCTTGCTTATCACCAAGAACTCATAAAGAAGTTTTTTATAAATTTTGTGAAGAAATAGGATTTCTGCCAGTTTGGTTTTTTGCTTTGGATGAAAATAAAAATGAAATGTATCATACCAATGTGGTGATGTGTTTAGGAACTCATTTTGCAGTAGTTTATCTTGCTTCAATTAGTGATGAACAAAACAAAAAGAATTTGATTAACGAAATCAAAAAAAGTAATAGAGAAATTATTGACATTGATTTTAATCAGGTGAAAAATTTTGCAGGCAATATGCTTGAGTTGAAAAATAAAGATGGAGAACCTTTAATTGTATTATCACAAACTGCATATAATTGTTTAAATTCAAATCAGATTAATGCTATTAAAAAATATGGAAAATTATTACCATTAAAAGTTGATACTATAGAAAAAATTGGTGGTGGAAGTGTAAGATGTATGATTGCAGAAATTTTCTTAACAAAAAAATAAATAATTAAAATTAAAATGGAGGTTAAAATAAGAAGAGTAACTATAAATGATGCTGAAGTTTTAAGTGAATTAGCAATAAAAACATTTTTCGACACATTTGTAGGAACATGTACTGAAAAAGATATGGATGATTTTTTGTATGAATATTATAATCTAGAACAAGTAAGCAAAGAGCTACATGATGCCAACGACTATTTTTATTTTGCTGAAATAGATGGTGTTGCTGTTGGTTATATTAGGTTTAAAGAAGACTATGCTAACTATGAAAAAATGAAGCAGTGGAAAGCTCTTGAATTAAAAAGATTGTATATTTTAAAAGAGTTTCATGGTAAAGGAGTTGCACAGGCATTAATGAATTTTTATTTTAATTATGCCTTTGATAATAAATACGAATTAGCTTGGTTAGGTGTTTGGGAGTTTAATTTTAGGGCTCAAAAATTTTATCAAAAAAATGGATTTGAAAATACTGGTGATAAACATCCATTTCCTATTGGTTCAACTCCACAAACAGATTTATGGTATTGGAAGTTTTTAAATTAAAATTTTAATGTTTACAACAACAATTGGTAAAGATTTACAACAAACAATTACATTATTAAATGCTAATGAAGTTGTTGCAATACCCACAGAAACTGTTTATGGCTTGGCTGCAAATGCTTTAAGCGAAGCAGCTGTTGTAAAAATATTTGATGCAAAACAACGCCCATTTTTTAATCCATTAATTATTCATGTTGCTTCAATCATAGATTTGGATAAATATGCCAAGATTGATGAATTGAGTTTGAAATTGGCTGAACAATTTATGCCTGGTCCATTAACTTTATTATTACCAAAAAAAGAAATAGTTCCAGATATTGTAACAGCAGGCTCAAATAAAGCTGCCATTAGAATTCCACAACATACATTAACTCTGAAACTTTTGCAAGAATTGAATTTTCCAATTGCAGCACCTAGTGCAAATCCTTTTGGATATGTCAGTCCTGTAACAGCTCAACATGTATTTGATGGATTGTATGGAAAAATTCCTTACATATTAGATGGAGGTAATTGTAAAGTTGGGTTAGAATCTACCATTATTGAAGTAAAAAATGGCAAAGTTATTTTGCATAGGGTAGGAGGACTTTCAATTGAACTTATTGAAGCGGTGATTGGAGGAAAATTAATTATAAAAGAATTTGAAAAAAATCCCCAAACATCTGGTCAATTAAAAAGCCATTATGCAACATCAACAGACTTAATTCAAGGAAATGTAGAAGAGCTATTGCTAAAATATCAAAACAAAAAAATTGCTATTATATCTTTTAAAAATATTTATCATCAAATTCCTTTGCAAGATCAATTTATACTTTCAAAAGAAGGAGATTTAAATATTGCTGCTCAGCATTTATTTTCAGTAATGCGTTCAATAGATGAAAAAAAATATGACATCATTTTAGCAGAAATATTTCCCAATGAGGGTTTAGGTAAAGCCATTAATGATAGATTATTTAGGGCTCAGTCATCACAAAAAAGTAAATATTTGTTTTATTAAGGATGCATTTTTTTGAAGTAGTTACATTTGCAAAAAATTATTATGGATTGGATAGGTTATATTGCCTCTGCTTTTTTGGCGATTTCATTAATAGTTACGAATAATTTTAAATTTAGAGTTTTCAGCACACTCGGTTGTTTAACTTTTATCATTTATGGTTTTGTTGTGAATGCTTTTCCTGTAATACTTGCAAACAGTATTTTATTATTCATAAATGGTTATCAACTTTGGAAACTTTCTCGAATTGAAGAACAATTTTTATTTGTACCCATTTTACCAGAAAATAGAATAGTTCAAATTTTTTTAGATTTTTATAAATCCGATATTAAAAATTATTTTCCTGAATTTTCTTTCAAATCAATAACTCCAAATCAAATAAGTTATGTGGTGTTAAGAGATATTGCTATTGCAAATATTTTTGTTGCAGAAATACAAGATAATGGAAATGCAATAATGAAAGTAAATTATACGGTTCCACAATATCGAGATTTTAAAGTAACTAAATTTATTATTGAAAGAGAGGCTGTAACATTACAAAAACATGGCATAAAAAAATTAGTGTATGAATCAGTTTATAATGCATCCCATTTAAAGTTTTTAAAAGTTATGGCGTTTAGTGAAGAAATAGTTGATGGAAAATATTGTTGGGCAAAAAATATTTGTTTATGAAACATTTTTTGATATTTTTTATTTTTATAGTTTGTCTTTCTTCATGTAAAAATCAAGAAGAGAAAAAGAATAGACCTGTAATTGAAAATAATGTAAAAGTATTTCCTGCAATTATTACTGAATTGATGGAAAAAGCAAGTAATGACTCTAGTAATGTGTCTTTAAAAATTAATTTAGTTGAGGCTTTAGATAGTCTTGGTTTTAAAAAAGAAGCTCTTTATCAAATTGATAAATTAATTGCAACAGATAGTTTAAACAATACTTTTTGGTTAAAACGTGGCCAGTTGTGTAAAGTTTTAGAAGATACCCCAAGTGCAATAAAATCTTTTCATTATGCAGCAAAAATTTATGCAACACCTTTGGCATTAATGGAATTAGCAAATATGTATGCAGAAACAAAAAATGCAAAAGCAATTACAATTTGTAAACAATTGATGAGTATGAACCCTGATGGCAATTATGATGCTCAAGCTAATTTTTTTATTGGCATTTATTTCTCAAAAATTAATGATATACAAAATGCAAACAAGTATTTTGATTTAACGATTGAAAAAGATTTTCATTTCGATGATGCATATATAGAAAAAGGATACTTACTTTACAACTATAAAAAGTTTGATGCAGCATTAAAAGTTTTTAATCAATTGCTGGCTGTAAATCAAACTTCAGCAGATGGTTATTATTGGCAAGCAAAGACTTTCGAAGCTTTAAATAAATTTAGTGATGCAGTATCAAGTTATAACAAGGCATTAGTATTCAATGCAGATTTAAGTGAGGCTAAAGAAGCTATTGCCAGATTGAGTTCTAAAAAGAATTAAAAAACACATTATGAATTTCTTTACACATTTTGGTGCTTATTTAATGATGCTAAAAGGCATGTTTACTAAGCCAGAAAATTGGAAAATATATTGGAAAGAATTAATGCATCAATGTGTTGAAATAGGTGTTGGGTCATTACCAATTGTAATTATTATTTCACTTTTCTTAGGTGCTGTAACTACAATTCAAACAGCTTATCAGTTAGTGAGTCCATTAGTTTCGGCTGAGACAATTGCTGTAATTGTTAGAGATAGTATGATTTTGGAATTATCACCAACAGTTGTTTGTATTGTTTTAGCTGGTGTAGTAGGCAGTAAAATTGCAAGTGAACTAGGTAATATGAGAGTTTCAGAACAAATAGATGCACAAGAAATTATGGGAATCAATACTAAAAATTTTCTAATTCTTCCTAAAATTTTGGCCTCATTAATTGTAATTCCTTGTTTGGTTGTATTATCGTTTGTTTTAGGAATTTGGGGTGGAAGACAAGCTGGTGCTATGACTGGTGTAATTGCTACAGATATTTTTGATAGTGGATTAAGGCAAAATATCAATTTTTATAATATCAATTTTGCTTTGTATAAAGCATATACATTTGCTTTTATCATCAGCAGTATTGCTGCATATTATGGTTACAATGTAAAAGGTGGGGCACTAGAAATTGGGAGAGCTAGTACTAGTGCAGTTGTTGTAAGCTGTATTTTAATTTTAGTTGCCGATTATGCTTTAGCAGCTGTTCTTTTATAATTGTAAATTGTAAGTTGTAAAATTATTAAAGTAAATTATTAAAGTAAATTATTTATGAAATTAACAATGAATTTTACATTTTATAAAAAACTACATTTTAAATATTGCACCCTCCCTTAAGAGTAAGAGATGCTATGAAGAAGTGATAAAAATTTACCTTAGCCAATAGAAAATTAATTTGCCATTTAAAATTAAATTCTTAATTTGGTTTTATAAATAGCTAAATATTCTTATGAGTTGTACTTTTAAAATAGCATCAGCATACAGCATACAGCATACAGCATACAGCATACAGCATACAGCATACAGCATACAGCATACTTTCAAATAAACTTACTAAGCTACCCTATTTTATTTACATTATATGGTAATGAGAGAGCACCATAATTTTTTGTTTAATCTGTTTATCACCTTCTTCAAATAACCAAAAAAATTACCATGAGAAAAATAAATATTAAAACGCTCTTATTTTTATTTTTAAGTATATCAATTATCAATTCTTGTAAAAAAAATGACACTTTACAGAATCAAGATTTAATTTCAGAAAAAGAAATAATCGAAAAATTTACTTCTATTCCACAAGGACAAAATCCTATACTACAAAAAATTGCTGACAAAATTAAATACGATAATGACCAAGCTCATTTTATTACAGACCTTGCAAAAAGAGTTGGCTACCCAATTTGGTCAGCCTCTGAAATCAGAAGTACGAAAAATAATGTTGCACAGAGAACAGAAAGTGGCGAAGAATATGAAATGGCTTTTATTCCATTATCAATAAGCAACACACAAGATGTTGCGGGTTTTTTAGCTTGTAAAGTATATACTGACAGTGTAAAAATTAACTTATATGAAGATAAAGATTATGCACTTTATGGATTTAATAAACCTCCAACAGAAATTGATGCTGAAGATATTGCTTCAACAAGCATGTACCTTGATTTTAAAGCTTTTGGTCATAACACATTTGAAGTCACAGATTTTAATTTATTTAATACTCTTCAACCACTTTCAGACACAATTATAAAATATGTATATGCAAATGTTCAA
>JANLVQ010000208.1:0-2110 GCA_031364085.1 Chitinophagaceae bacterium | reverse complement strand
AACAACATGCCAATTTTTATGAGCATTAAAATATTTTGTGCCAGGCTGCTCATCTTCAATCCTAATAAATTAATACCATAAAAAGTAAGCACAGCCAAACTGCTTATAATTGCAGTATCTATATCTGTAAATTGATGATAGGGAAAAAGTTTAAATAAATAACCAGTACCAATCATGGCTACTCCACCTACACTAGCAGCATTACTAATGAGTATAACACAGTTCACAGAAAATGCAATACTAGGATGATAAGCATAGCTAAACACCTTATAAAATCCACCAGTAACAGGCATTCTACTTCCAATTTCTGCATAAGTTAATGCACCACAAAAAGCAATAAATCCACCAATAATCCAAGCAGAAAAATAAACAGAAGGTTCAATAGCATTTTTTGCAGCAGTTGCTGCAGTTCTAAAAATTCCCATGCCAATTACCAAGCCCACAACAATCATGGTAAAAGAAAATAAATTCAGTTGCTGTTTTAGTTTCATAAATTAGTGTAGTAAAATAAAGCGAAAGTGATGATATATTAGTGTAGTGGTTTTTAAAACATTGTTTTTTATATTTCACAAATTGCTTTTTAAATTTAGTACAGTTCCTCGAAATTTATAATATTAACAACCCTTATTTGAAATTATTTTGACTTTAATAAATTTTTTTATGATTATAAAAAAAGTTTTAACAGTGTATTTATAAAATTGACAAATACCTTTAGGGATAAAATATTGGTAGAATTATAAATAAAGTAAACAAGTGCCGTAGGCACGATATATTATAACAAATCCTTGAAAACAAATTTCTCATCATAGTCCACCTCAAACTTTTGCAAGAAATCAACATATTCTTCTTTGAAGGTTTTGAGTTTATGATGTTGCTCTTGATTGTTGATATATGCAATTACATCTTTAAGTTGTGATTTGCCATAAGAAAAAGCACCATAACCCTCCTGCCATTCAAACCTTCCTTGTGCAAGTTTTTTTTCATTGATCCATTTCGAAGAGCTTGCTTTAACATCTTGCATTAAATCAGATATTGATTGCGTTGGTCTCATGCCCACTAAAATATGAATATGGTCTGCCATACCGTTAATTACAATTAATTTGTGCCTATGGTGATGAATAATTCCTGTTATGTATTTGTATAATTCATCTTTCCAAGATGAATGAATAGTTGCTGCTCTATGTTTTACTGCAAAAACAAATTGAATGTGTATTTGTGTGTACGTGTTTGCCATAAAGAAAATATATCGTCCCTAAGGGACTAAAATAAACGATGATTTTTTCTACCAATATTTTATCCCTAAAGGGATAAAAACAAATTTAGTTTGAATTTTAAATGCAAGTAGAATTATACACAAAATATTGATGAATTAAATATTGATGAATTAAATGCCATAGGCATAATATATTGGTAGGAAAAATAAATTGCAATAATCAAGTGCCGTAGGCACGATATATTAGTATAGTTTCAACTCATTACCATACTCCTCTTTAGGCTCATTCACTAAAAACAACTCGAGCTCTTTTTTATTATTAAACCCTCTTATTTTCTCTTTGTATTTAGCTGCTGTTGTTGAGTTTTCGATTTCTAATTTACGATTCTTGCTGATATTTAAAAAATCAATTTCTTTATCAATACCTAAATATCTTCTGTTGGATAAATTGGCTGCAATTCCTGTGGTGCTGCTGCCAGTAAATGGGTCTAATACCCAAGCATTGGGTTTGGTTGATGCTAATATAATTCTGGTTAAAACAGATAATGGTTTTTGTGTGGGATGTTTACCACAGCTTTTCTCCCAAGGTGCAATGGCTGGTAATTTCCATACATCTTTCATTTGCTTGTCACCATTCAATTGCTTCATTAATTCGTAGTTATAATAATGAGGCACTTTATCATTTTTTCTTGCCCAAATAATTTGCTCTGTTGAGTGAGTAAAAAACCTGCAAGAGAAATTAGGTGGAGGATTTGTTTTTTCCCAAGTAACTACATTTAAAATTCTAAAATTGAGCTCTGTTAATATTTGCCCAATACTAAAAATATTGTGCATAGTACCACTAATCCAAATAGTAGCATTTTCTTTCATTTTGTCTCTTACTAACGTAAGCCATTG
>JANLVQ010000200.1:0-2096 GCA_031364085.1 Chitinophagaceae bacterium | reverse complement strand
ACTCAACATGATGATTTTGATTCTGAAGCTAAAATGTTAGCTAAAATTAAAAAAGATATTGTTGAAATATTAATACCAAGAGTAAAAGCAAAATATAAAAGATTCTCAAAATTGTTCAATAACAATATTAAATATCATATTAACCCAACTGGTAAATTCGTAATTGGTGGACCACATGGTGATACAGGTTTAACAGGAAGAAAAATTATTGTAGATACTTATGGTGGTAAAGGTGCACATGGTGGTGGTGCATTTAGTGGTAAAGACCCTAGTAAAGTAGATAGAAGTGCAGCTTATGCAACTCGCCACATTGCTAAAAACTTGGTTGCAGCAGGTGTTGCAAGTGAAGTTTTAGTTCAGGTTTCTTATGCAATTGGTGTGGCTCAACCAACATCAATCAATGTAAATACTTATGGTACTGCTAAAGTAAAAATGACTGATGGTCAAATTGGTAAATTAGTAGAAAGTATTTTCGATATGCGTCCTTATTTTATTGAACAAAGATTAAAGTTACGTACACCAATGTACAGTGAAACTGCAGCTTATGGCCACATGGGGCGTAAAAATGAAGTGGTAGAAAAAACATTTTCAACACCTGATGGTAAAGTGAAAAAAATTAAAGTTGAATTATTTACTTGGGAAAAATTAGACTATGTGTCTAAAGTTAAAAAAGCTTTTGGAATAAAATAATTCTTTATAATATTTATGTTAATAGCCGTTCAAATTTGAACGGCTATTTTTATTTAAGTTAAATTTTATCGTCATTTCGAGTGAGGAACGAACGAGAAATCTGTTCTGTTAATATGGGATTTTTAACTAGTGGTTGGTGTCTCACCAACCACTAAGAAAAATTCAATATATAGTTATAGCATATCAATTTTTATTTGGTTTAATTAACAAGCTAAAATTTGGTTGAAATCCATAAAATTTTCCCCATTTTTTTTTATTAAATTTTATTGTTCTTGATGTATCTAGTTCAAATCCTGTTTTTTTTTCTATAAAAAACAACGTAGGAATGTATTGTGTCTTTTTGTTATTGTCAACTGCTTCAGGAAATTCAGATTGTCCTATAAAAAATTTATTATTAGAATTGTCAAAAAAGAAAGTGTCAAATGTCGGGATAGTAATTTCGTTAACAAGCTTATTGTCTTCAATTGTTAACATTAAAATTTTGTTTTTATTTGGTCTGTCATTTATTTCTAAAAGAAGTTGAAATTTATTTTTTGCAATTTGAATTATAGGTTTCCAAATTCTATTTGAAAATTCAAATTCTTTTAATGTGTCTGCTATATAAAATAATTGTCCATCAATTTTGCATTTAATATTGTTTATATATTCGGCAGATTCGGAATCATATATTCCATTTATTTCAATTCTATTGAAATAAACAACTTTAAATTTTTTTGATTGGAAAATATTTTGCGAAATTGCAAACAGAAATAATAATATAGTTATGACAAGTTTCATAATCTAATCAAACTTACAGCTAAGGTGTGTATTTATGGAATTTATCACAGTATGTGAAAATATTTTCAAAAAAACTACATGCCTTAAAATTATCCAAATTAAAAATAACTATTCAAATTTGAACGGCTCTTTTTATTTAAGTTAAATTTTATCGTCATTTCGAGTGAGGAACGAACGAGAAATCTGTTGAATTAAAATTAGATTTCTCAGCAAGAACTTCGAAATGACGAATGATATTAATAATAAAAAGGTTGGTTTAACATCTAGCACCTTGTAAGGAGTACTGTAACAATAATAAAAAAATGATTCGTTATTAAACATGAAAAAAAAAATCTTATCAGTCTTATTTCTTGCTAATCCTGTAAAGAATTCCAGAATCAGTGATCGTATAAAGTATTCCATCAAAATAGGCTACATCTCGAAATCTTTCATGTTTATCAGCTAACAATCTTTCTTCCCCAACCACTTTGTTATTCACTATCACAAGTCTTGCAATGTGCTGACTGCTGAGCCCTGCAATAAAAAGATTGTTTTTCCATTCAGGAATGGTATTACCTGCATAAAAAACCATACCACTGGGAGAAAGCACTGGATCCCAATAATAAACAGGTTGCTCCATTCCTGCTTTT
>JANLVQ010000188.1:0-12136 GCA_031364085.1 Chitinophagaceae bacterium | reverse complement strand
GCAAGCTCAGGTTTTAGATGATATGGATTTAGAGAGTGAAAAAGGCATTACAATTAAAAGTCATGCAATTCAAATCAATTTGCCCTATAAAGGCGAAGACTATATTTTAAATTTAATTGATACTCCTGGTCACGTTGATTTTAGTTATGAAGTAAGTAGAGCATTAGCAGCATGTGAAGGTGCTCTGTTATTGGTAGATGCTTCTCAAGGCATACAAGCACAAACTATCAGTAATTTGTATTTAGCTATTGATAATAATTTAGAAATTATCCCTATTATTAATAAAATTGATATGGATGGGGCTATGATTCCTGAAGTTACTGATCAGATTGTAGATTTAATTGGCTGTAAACCTGAAGAAATTTTATTAGCAAGTGGCAAAAGTGGTATTGGAATTCAAGAAATTTTAGATGCTATTATTACCAGAATTCCAGCACCAAAAGGAGACCCCAAAGCCCCTTTACAAGCATTAATATTTGATAGTGTATTTAATAGTTTTAGAGGAATTATTATTTATTATAGAATCATGAACGGAACCATTACACGTGGTCAGAAAGTGAAGTTTATTGCAACGGGTCAGGAGTATGATGCCACAGAAATTGGAGTATTGAAATTTGGAATGGAAGCCAAGCAACATTTGGGTTGTGGCGATGTTGGGTATATCATTACAGGAATAAAAAATGCCAAAGAAGTTAAAGTGGGCGATACACTTACCTCAAGTGGAAGTTTAGCTGAAAGAATAAATGGTTTTGAAGAAGTTAAACCTATGGTTTTTGCAGGAATTTTTCCAGTAGAAACAGATGCTTTTGAAGAGTTGAGAGATTGTATGGAAAAATTACAATTGAATGATGCATCCCTAACTTTTGAATTAGAAACCTCACAAGCTTTAGGTTTTGGATTTCGTTGTGGTTTCTTGGGTTTATTGCACATGGAAATTATTCAGGAAAGATTAGAACGAGAGTTCAATCAAACTGTAATTACTACTGTACCCAACGTTAGTTTTATTGCTTACACTACAAAGAATGAAAGAATTGATGTAAATAATCCTGCTGAAATGCCCGACCCAACTAAGTTAGATAGAATTGAAGAACCTTTTATTAAAGCACAAATTATTACACAGAGTGAATACATTGGTAATATTATGACGCTTTGCTTAGGTAAAAGAGGCAATTTAATTGGACAAAGTTATTTAACTGCAACACGTGTTGAGCTTTCGTTTGAGATGCCATTAACAGAAATAGTTTTTGATTTTTACGATAAATTGAAAAGCCAAACTCGAGGATATGCTTCATTCGATTATCACCCAATTGGATATAGAGAAGCCGATATTGTTAGAATGGATATTCTTTTAAATGCAGAAAAAGTAGATGCTTTAAGTGCTTTAATTCATAGAAGTAGAGCACAAGATTTTGGAAGAAAATTGTGTGAAAAATTAAAAGAATTATTAACTCGTCAACAATTCCAAATTTCAATTCAAGCTGCTATTGGTGCAAAAGTTATTGCACGAGAAAATATTAGTGCCATGCGTAAAGATGTTACTGCAAAATGTTATGGAGGTGATATTAGTAGAAAACGTAAACTTTTAGAAAAGCAAAAAGAAGGTAAAAAACGAATGAAACAAATTGGAAATGTAGAAATTCCACAAGAAGCATTTTTGGCTGTTTTGAAGTTAGATTAGGTTCTTATTTACTTTTTGGTTTTGACTATTTAATTTACTGTTAATAATTAATAATTTATCATTAACAATTATCCAAATACTGTTTATGTAATTGTTGGCCCAACTGCTGTTGGTAAAACAAGTTTTGCAATAAAGTTTGCTCAAAATCTTCAAACAGAAATAATTTCTGCCGATTCTCGGCAGTGTTTTAATGAACTCAATATCGGTGTTGCAAAACCAAGTGAAGCTGAGTTAAATACTATAACACATCACTTTATTAATTCTCATTCAATTCATGAAGAAGTCAATGTAGGTGTTTTTGAAAAATATGCAATAAAAAAAATAGATTTAATTTTTCAGCAACATCAAAATGCTGTAATGGTTGGTGGTACTGGATTATACATCGATGCTTTTTGTAATGGGATTGATGAAATGCCAGAAGTTTCAATTCAAATCAGAGAAAAAATAACTGCCACTTATAAAGAAAATGGATTGATTTGGTTGCAAGAAGAGATTAAAAATAAAGACCCAAAATTTTGGATTACTGCAGAACAACAAAACCCTCAAAGATTAATGAGAGCTTTGGAAGTTTATGAAACAACCGGAAAATCAATCAACACTTTTAAACAAAATAAAAAAATTCAACGACCATTTAATATTGTAAAAATTGGCTTAGAATTAAGTAAAGAAAAATTAATTGAAAACATTAATTTGCGTGTAGATGAAATGGTTAATAGTGGTTTAATAAATGAAGTAAAATCATTAATTCCATTTAAACATTTCAATGCTTTACAAACTGTTGGCTATAAAGAATTGTTTGAATATTTTGATGGAAATTGTAGCTTAAACTTTGCCATTGAAAGAATAAAAATTAATACCAGACAATATGCAAAACGACAAATGACTTGGTTTAAAAAAGACGAGACAATACAATGGTTCAACATGCAAGAGTATAAAAATTTAGAAGATGTATTTATTGACATTAAAAAATAAACTGCAAAAACTATCCTAAAACTAAACTCTTAACAACATAATACCAATACAATTCGTTTATTTGATACATAAATAAATAATTCGCCTTTATGCTTTATTATATTTTACAAGTTCCTACAGGTGCTGTTGAAACTGCAGCAAAAATTTCAATGATAGATTTATTACAAAAAGGTGGTTGGATCATGTATCCTTTATATATTCTTTTTGCAGCTACTATATATGTTTTTTTTGAAAGAGTGATTGCTATACGCAAGGCTTCGAAAATTGAAACAAGCTTCATGAACATTATTAAAGACAATATTGTAAGTGGAAATATAGCAGCTGCAAGAAACCTAGCTAAGAATACTGATAACCCTGTTGCTAAAATGATAGATAAGGGTATTCAAAGAATTGGAAAACCAATAGATGCCATTGAAAGAAGCATGGAGAATGTTGGCAAATTAGAAATGTACAAAATGGAAAAAAACCTGTCTGTACTTTCTTTAATAGCTGGTATTGCACCCATGTTTGGTTTTTTAGGAACCATTGTTGGAATGATACAATTATTTTATAATATCAATAACAGTGGCTTTGAATTAAACACTATTGCAGGTGGTATTTATGTAAAAATGATTACATCTGGCACTGGATTAATTGTTGGTTTAATAGCATTTATTGCACATAATTATCTATCCACTCAAATTGAAAAAACAGCATATAAAATGGAAGCTGCCAGTTCTGAATTTTTAGATGTATTGCAAGAACCAACAAAATAATTATAAATGATGAGTGTTAAATTTTGAATGAAAATCATTTAAAATTCAACATTTAAAATTCAACATTATAAAATGAATATTAGAAAAAAATTAAGAGGGAAACCAGAATTACATTCAAGTGCTTTGAATGATATTTTGTTTATTCTTTTATTATTCTTTTTAATTGTTTCAACCTTGGCTAATCCTAATGTAGTTAAAGTAAATAACCCCAAAGGGAAATCTGATACTAAAACAAAACAAAACATTGTTGTTTCTATAGATAAGGATAATAACATTTTTTTAAATCAGCAACAAATTCCTGAAAGTTTATTAGATACTATTATTAGTACAGAAGTAAACAAAGTTCGTCAGTATCTTGATACACCATCTGTGGTAATTAATGCAGATACTATTTCATTTACAGGTAGTTTTTTCAAAATAATGTCTTCAGCAAAACGAGTAGGAGCAAAGGTTGTAGCTAATGTGAAGAATTAGTTCCTTCCTTAAAATCAAAAAGAGTTGCAGTAAAAACAGCATGTTCTCTTTTCTTAAAAATTACATTCCAATTTCCTTTATAACGTAATATTTTTGGCACTGTTAGTCCGTTAAATTTATCCATTACAACTTCCATGGTAACATCAAAATCGTAAACACCAGCACTATAACTCAATGTATAATTTCTGGCCAATACTTCAAGGGTTTTTATATCGAACCATGTAATCATTTCATCAACAACAACTCCTTTATCTTTAAACCAACCTAAATCTTCTTTAGGTTTAATAGTAAATGTGTAGCAATTTTTTTGCTGAAATTCTACAATGTCTATTTTATAATCGTAATAATTATGAGCTCTTTCATCATATAAATCTAGTTTATTGCCAATGAAAGGAATTCCAGGAACTTTTTGTCCAGGATTAAAAAACAACATTTTAAGTTGTTCTTTATGTTTTTCCATTCCTGATTTATTAGTAGCATCAATAATTTTTCCTTTTACAATATTGTTTTCTCCACAAACTTTTCCTTTGCTAAAAAATAAACTTGAGTATAACTCTGCAGTTAAGTAATTATACCGGTGATTTTTTTTATAAAAATCACCGGTAACAGTTTCTTCAACAATTTCTGTAGTTCTACAACTGTCGGCTCTGTGTTGTATGGTTTTGCTATTTAAAGATGCTTTTATATTACCCTTTTTATCGAGCATCTTAATATCGTTGTATGAGGTGTAACCTAAAATTCTCAGATTTCTAAATGCTTTATAAAAAGTAGTATCATCTTTTATTTGTTGAATAAGTTTCTTGTAATCGAAATTATTTCTAATAAAAATTTCAGGTAAAGTAACCACATGATTTTCGTCAACTATGGTTGTATCTTGTGCATTAAGTATAAATGGAAAAAATAGTATTGAAAAAAGTAAGCTTTTCATTATTTAGCAAAACTCATTTTATAATCAACTTTTATCTTGCCCTTGCTAATATCATTCAACTTTCCTTGTAATAATTTTTTCTTAAGTGGTTTTAAATAATCAATGAAAAGTTTGCCTTCAAGATGATCATATTCGTGTAAAATTACTCTTGCAGTTATACCATTAAAAGTTTTTTCGAAAGGTTCAAATTTTTCATTTAAGAAAGATATAGTTACTTCTTCTGGTCGGTAAATATCTTCTCTTATTTTTGGAATACTCAAACAACCTTCATTATAACTCCATTCTTCACCTGCTAAATTCAACACTTTAGGGTTGATGAAAACCCCTTTAAATCCTGGACTATCAGGGTAATTTTTCTTTTCATCAATTTCCATAGCTTCAAAAATCTGAGTGCTATCTATTAAAAAAATTCTAATGTCTTTATTAACTTGTGGAGCAGCCAAACCCACACCATTACTATAATACATGGTTTCCCACATATCTTCTAACAACAATTCTAACTCTGGATAATCAGCTTCAATTTCTTTAGCCACTTTTCTTAAAACAGGAGAACCATATGCTACAATTGGAAATATCATAAACGAAAAATTCTTTTAATTTTATGCAAAAGTAACTAATAAGCTACTGACAAATACTGTAGTTTATTTATTCTGAAGATATTCTTGAAGCATGATGGTAGCAGCAATTATATCAGTATTTTCTTTTTTTTGTCTGTCTTTTTTTTTCATACCCATTTCTACCATTGCTCTTGATGCCATTTTAGAGGTAAATCGCTCATCAATTTTTTGAATAGGTATTTGAGGAAATGATTGTTTAATTTTTTTGATGGCAGCATTTACTAATGCTGTAGCATGAGTAGGAGAGTTGTTTAAATTCAATGGATAACCTATTAAAATTAACTCAACTTCTTCTGATTGAAAATATTTTTTTAAAAAAGATATCAGATCATTTGTTGTAACAGTTTCCAAAGCTGTTGCAATAATTTGCAATGGGTCAGTTACTGCTATACCAGTTCTTTTTCCCCCATAATCTAAACAAATTATTCTTGCCAAAATTTATATATTAAAAATTAAACTGCAAATAACAAATACAGCAAATACAATACTTGCAATACCATTTGAGGTTATAAAAGCAATATTCACTTTGCTTAAATCAGTTGGTGATACAATACTTTGCTGATAGAATAACATAGCTATAAAAACTATTGCCCCAGTTAAATAAAGTAAATGTGGTATAAATTGTAAACCAATATAAATAATTAAGGCTGCACAAATGATGTGTAAAATTCTTGAAACCATCAATGCATTATTTTTGCCAATCATAGCTGGTATTGAATGCAGATTATTTTCTCTGTCGAAAGTTTCATCTTGCAAAGCATAAATAATATCAAAACCACTTACCCAAAATAAAACTACAAAAGAAAAAAGTATGGGTAAAACATCAAACCTATTAGTTACAGCAATATAAGCACCAATAGGTGCAAGCGATAAACCCAATCCTAAAACTAAATGGCAAAGTACTGTAAACCGTTTAGTATAGCTGTAAAACAAAATTACAAACAATGCGATTGGAGCTAATGCTAAAGCCATTGTATTAATAAAATAACAACTAATTAAAAAAACAATGCAAGAGGCAATGGTAAAAAGCAAAGCATTTTTTGCAGTAATAATTCCTGCAGGAATTTCTCTAATTTTTGTTCTTGGATTTTTTGCATCAATGTTTCTATCTAAATATCTATTGAATGCCATTGCTGCACTTCTTGCAGCAATCATACAAATAATAACTAGCAAAAAATTAATAATAGTATCTGTTAAAAAGTAAGGCTGGTAAGCTTTTGAAGAATACTTATGATTGCCAATTTCATAATCTTTAATACCTATTACAAATCCAATTATTGCAAATGGTAAAGCAAAAATGCTGTGCGAAAACTTAATAAGACTAAGGTAATTTTTTAATTGCAACATAGTAGTTAAAACAAAACACTAATTCATTTTTGAAGGAACTATTAAATCGAATGCAGGAATTGGCACTTGAAAAAAATCTTTTGTATCTAAATTTTCCATGGTGTAGTATCCATGCATTTTTCCCATTTCTGTTTTTAAATTACAACCACTTACATATGAGTATTGTTCGCCTTGTTTAAGTATAGGGTGCTCACCTACAACTCCTTCTCCATCTACTTCCCTTCTTTCAGCATTGCTATCGTAAATAAACCAATGTCTTTTTTGTAATTGTATAGTAAATGAATTGTGGTTCTCGATAGTAATTTTGTATGCAAACATGTATTCAGCATTTAACGAATTACTATAACCCTCCTGATAAAAAGTTTCAACGGTTATTTCAACGCCTTCTGAAATTTTTGATATCATAACATTGTAAAGATAAGCAGATAAATTATTTAATGGCATCAATCATCAAATCATCCATTTTTACATATTTTTAATTTCCTTTGAATAATTTTGAAAAAATTTGTTAGATGAAACTATTGAGTATTTGTATTGGATTTTTTTATTGTTTGAATTTAGTTCAGGCTCAAAATATTGATTCAGCTAATGCAATTCAAAAAAAATATCAATTAAATATTACCAAAACTAATACTCCTATAAAAGTTGATGGCTTGTTAGATGATGTTATTTGGCAAACAGCAGAAAACGCTACAAATTTTTGGCAAAAATTTCCAAAAGATAATGTTAAGGCTATTAGAAATACTATTGCAAAAGTGGCTTTTGATAATAACTTTTTGTATGTTGCTTTTATTGTTGAAGATACAGGTACTGCTGTAATTCAATCATTAAAAAGAGATTTTGGTCATGATGGACAAGATGGCGTTGCAGTTGTTTTAGATCCATTAAATCTGCATACTAATGGGTTGTTTTTTGTTGTAAACGCATTTAATAGCCAAAGCGAAGATCAACTTAGTGCAAATGGAGATATTAATTGGAGTTGGGATAATAAATGGTATAGTGCAACAAAGCAACATGCAAATGGCTGGACGGCAGAAATGGCCATTCCTTTTAAAACTTTACGTTACGATGCTAATAAAAAAAATTGGGGAATTAATTTTATTAGAATTGATACCAAATCAAATGAATACAGTTGTTGGACTCCAGTGCCAGTAAATTTTGCATCTCACGATTTGGGTTATACTGGCGTAATGTTTTGGAAAGAAAAACCACCAACACCTGGCAGCAATATTGTTGTTCAACCATACATTACTTCAAGTATTGATGAAAACCGAGAAAATAAAGAGCCTTTAAAAGCTTATGGTAATGCTGGCTTTGATAGCAAAATTACACTTTCATCATCTTTAAATTTAGACCTAACAGTTAACCCAGACTTTTCACAAGTTGATGTGGATAGGCAGGTAACTAATCTTTCAAGATTTAATATTTTTTTTCCTGAAAGAAGAACATTTTTTTTAGAAAATTCAGACTTGCTAACCAATTTTGGCATTCCACCCATTCGGCCATTTTATTCAAGAAGAATTGGAGTTGATGCAGCTGGTAATCGTGTTCCTATTCTTTTTGGAGCTAGGCTTTCCGGCAACTTATCAAAGAAAACAAGAATGGCTGTAATGAATGTACAAACTGGAAAAACAGATACCTACGCAGCAGAAAATTTTTCAGCTATTAGTGTTAGTCAGCGTGTTTTAAAAAGATCATCTGTTTCTGGTTACTTTTTGAATCGACAAGCATTTTTAAATGAATCACAAAAAAAGAATGATCCACTCTCAGAATTTGGCAGAAATGCAGGTTTGTCTTTTGAATATACCAATCTAAAAGGAAATTGGAATGGTTGGGCATCTTATCATAATTCATCAAAACCAACTATAGAAAAAAATAATAATTATTATGGAATAGGGTACCAATATAATGGTAGAACTTTTGGCAATGTGATAGATTTTACTAGTGTAGGAACTAATTATTATGCAGATATGGGTTTTGTAACTCGTATTTCTAATTATGATGCTGTTAGAGATACTAGTATTCGGGTAGGGTTTAAACAAGTTTATGCCGATACGTATTTAAAAATTTTTCCTCAAAAAGGCAAAATAAATATTCATACATTTTCAATGGAAAATTTTATTGTTTGGAATCCTGACAATTCAATAAATGAACAACAGCATTCTATACGGTATAGTTTAAATTTTAGTAACACCTCTAATCTTAGATTTTTTACAAATATTAATCAAGCTATTTTGTTATACCCTATTAGCTTTACTGGAGGCAAACCTTTACCAACAAGCAAATTCGATTATGTTCAAAATGGCATTGAATATCGTTCTGATTTTCGAAAAGCTTTCTTCTTTAGTACTGGCTTTACTTTGGGTAAATATTATAATGCCGAGTATCAACAGTTTACTTTGGAATGTAGATTGAGAAAACAACCACACCTGAATTTTTCAATAAACCTAGAATATAATAAACTCAGCTTCCCTGAAGATTATGGAACTGCAGAATTGTTTTTAATATCACCACGAATAGAATACAATTTTACAACAAATTTATTTTTTACAACATTCTTACAATACAATACACAAAACAATAATTTTAATATCAATAGCAGGCTGCAATGGCGTTATAAACCTATGAGTGATTTGTTCTTAGTTTATACCGATAATTATTTTACAAATCCATTGCTTCAAAATAAAAATAGAGCATTAGTTTTTAAAATGAACTATTGGCTAAATCTTTAAATTCTTAATCAAATTATCATCAACTCTTGAGCATACAATTAACACTTTTCATTATTTTTATTATTCTTATGTTACTCATGTCATACAGAAGAGAAAATAAGAAAAAAATTTTATTTTTTGGAGATTCAATAACTGAACAGGGGGTTCAGATAGGAGGATATATTGAGCAAATAAATAGAATGATAGAGCAAGAGGATTTTGTTAAAAAATATCAAACCATTTCAAAAGGAATTAGTGGAAATAAAGTGTATGATTTGTATTTAAGAATAGACCAAGATGTAATAGTTCAATCTCCAAACCTTACAATTGTTTTTATTGGTATTAACGATATTTGGTGTAAAAAGTCTGATGGTACTGGCTTGGATATAATAAAGTTCGAAAAATTCTATCGAGCAGTAATAGTAAAGCTTCTATCCATTAACAGCAAAATTATTTTGTGTACCCCAACAGTTATTGGAGAAAAGAAATTTGGAGAAAATTTGCATGACGATGATTTATTGAATTATAGTTTATTAATACTTAAACTTGCTCAAGAATATCAAATTGAAGTTTGTGATTTAAATAAGGCTTTCAGAGATTACATTACTCAAAATAATTATGAAAATATTTCAGAAGGTTTATTAACTATTGATAGTGTACATTTAAGTAAATTAGGAAATAGTATTGTAGCTGAAAATCTTTGGCCAATTATTAAATCTATAAAGTAATCATGTCAAATATAAAAAATATCATTTTCGATTTTGGTGGAGTATTTATTGATATTGATTATAATGCAACGCGTAAAGCTTTTCTCAATCTAGGAATTAAGAATTTTGATAATTTATTTAAGCAAGATTATGTTTCGAATTTATTTGAAGATTTAGAAACTGGAAAAATTAATGAACAAGACTTTTATTTTCAATTTAATTCAATTACCAAATCACAGTTGACCAAAGAACAAATTAAAAGAGCTTGGAATGCTATGTTAGGCAATTTTTGGATAGACAGATTAGAATTTGCAAAAACATTAAAAGCATCTTATAAGGTGCTATTATTAAGTAACACAAATGAAATCCATTTTAAAAGTTTTGATAAAAGTTTTAAAAAAAAATTTCCAACAAATAACTTTTCAAATTATTTTCATCAAGTTTATTATTCTCATGAAGTGGGCATGCGAAAACCCAATGCAGATTGTTATTTAAGAATTCTTAAAGATCATCAGTTATCAGCAAATGAAACTTTGTTTGTGGATGATACTTTAAAAAATATTGAAGGAGCACAAAAAGTGGCTTTACAAATTTTACATTTAAAACCACATATGGATTTGACAGAGTCTGTATCACGAATTCTAAAATTCCCTTACGAGTAAATTTATTTTCAAAATATTTTTTAAAAAATTTGGGTAAGAAAAATATACACATACTTTTGCACTCCCAAAATTCAAATAAGGGTATGATCTCGTAGCTCAGTTGGTAGAGCACATCACTTTTAATGATGGGGCCCTGGGTTCGAGTCCCAGCGGGATCACACAAGCTGCTTTTTAGCAGCTTTTTAGTTTTTAACTGCATTGTGAAGAAAAATGTAGATAAATAAAAAAATATTTTCAATAAGTTTTTTTGTTTGTATTTCTTTTCTATTACTTTTGCCGTCCGAAAAATTAGTTCTTTAATGAATTGTATGCCGAGGTAGCTCAGTTGGTAGAGCAGCTGATTTGTAATCAGCAGGTCGCGGGTTCGACTCCCTTCCTCGGCTCATTTTAAAATTAATATTAGATTGTTACATTACATTGCCAACAATCTGTATAATGGGTAGTTGGCCGAGTGGTTAAAGGCGACAGACTGTAAATCTGTTCACGCAAGTGTACGGAGGTTCGAATCCTTCACTGCCCACAGTTCTTAAACATAAAATGTTTAACTTTAAAAACTTTAAACATATTTCTAGCGGAAGTAGCTCATTTGGTAGAGCGATAGCCTTCCAAGCTATAGGTGGCCAGTTCGAGCCTGGTCTTCCGCTCAAGAGTTCTTTTGCATGATGAGAAAAGAGACAATGCTCTCTTAAGCTATACAAGCCGTTGTAGCTCAGGGGTAGAGCACTTCCTTGGTAAGGAAGAGGTCGTGAGTTCAATTCTCATCAACGGCTCAATGAACAAGAATTAGATTAAAAATCTAATTTAAAAGAAACTATAGTCTATAGACGATGTTCTGTGGACTTTGATTATAAACAAATAAAATAAAACAAGATGTCTAAAGAGACCTTTAAGAGGGAGAAACCTCACGTAAACATTGGTACTATTGGTCACGTAGACCATGGTAAAACAACTCTAACAGCTGCAATTACTTCAATTCTTTCAAAAAGAGGAATGGGTAATGTTGCTAAAAAATATGATGAAATTGATGGTGCTCCTGAAGAAAGAGAGCGTGGTATTACAATCAATACTGCTCACGTTGAGTATCAAACAGCTAATCGTCACTATGCACACGTTGACTGTCCAGGTCACGCTGACTATGTAAAAAATATGATTACTGGTGCTGCTCAAATGGATGGTGCTATTCTTGTAGTTGCTGCAACAGATGGCCCTATGCCTCAAACAAGAGAGCATATCTTATTAGCTCGTCAGGTAGGCGTTCCTAGCATGGTAGTTTTTATGAACAAAG
>JANLVQ010000036.1:0-5290 GCA_031364085.1 Chitinophagaceae bacterium | reverse complement strand
ATTGCACTTTGGGTAATAGAAAATGCAACATAAAAATCAATACAAGAAGGAGTTACAGTTTATCAAAATGTGGTTCTCGAAAACAATAAAACTTATTTAATTCGAGTATTTGCAAATGAAGATAAAACACCACCTTTAATTATTACAGCATATAAAACAAGTAAAATTCAAAAATATTAGTTATGAAAATAAAATACGACAAACAAACAGACGTGCTATATATACAGTTTAACAATAACACTATTTCTGAAAGTGGCGAAGATCATAAAGGCGTAATTATAGATTATGATAATGATAGTAATGTTGTAGGAATTGAAATATTAAACGCTTCAAGTAAATTGCCACAACCCAATATTGTTGAGTATGAAATGGCTTAACTTTTATCTGAAATACTATCTTCAAACTGAAGTTTCTACCCCAGCTCTGTTAGGCTTGTAGCCTAACAGTTTTATTTTTTTGCCGTTGGTGTTTTCTTCTTACCAACAAAAATAAACTTAATTCTTGTCAGGTCTTTGCGAGATTTGGTTCTTGCCAAACGAAGCAATCTCTATTCAATTAGACTGCTTCGCACCTCGCAGTGACTTTGAATTATTGTATTAAAAAACCCTGCTAAAATTTAACAGGGTTTCATTATTATTTTAAGAAAAAATTAATCTTCTATTTTCACTTTTCCACCTTTGCTTTTTGCAATTACTTCTTCGGCAATATTGTTAGGGGCATTATTATAATGAGAAAACTCCATTGTTGAAGTTGCACGACCAGAAGATAAAGAACGAAGTTGTGTTATATAACCAAACATTTCGCTTAATGGAACTTTAGCTTTAATAACTTGTAAGTTAGCTCTGGTATCCATACCTTCTAACATGCCTCTTCTTCTATTTAAATCTCCTGTAACATCACCCATGTATTGGTCGGGAGTTAAAACTTCAACTTTCATTATTGGTTCTAATAAAGTTGGTTTAGCTTTTCTACCTGCTTCTCTAAATGCAGATTTTGCACAAAGTTCAAAACTCATAGCATCTGAATCTACATCGTGGTAGCTACCATCAAAAACTCTAACTTTCATATTATTTACTGGGTAACCAGCTAAAACACCTGTAACCATTGAAGTTTCGAAACCTTTTTGAATTGCAGGAACAAATTCTTTAGGAATAGAACCTCCAAATAAATCGTTAACAAATTGGAAATGTTTTCCTTCGTTTGCTGCTAACCATTCTACATCAGCAGGTCCAAAATCAAATTGAATATCTGCGAATTTACCTCTACCACCAGATTGTTTTTTTAAAATTTCACGGTGCGTAATTGTCATACCAAACGCTTCTTTATAAGCAACTTGTGGAGCACCTTGGTTTACTTCTACTTTAAACTCACGACGCATACGGTCGATGATAATTTCAAGGTGAAGTTCACCCATTCCACGCAAAATTGTTTGACCAGTATCTTCATCAGTATTAACTCTTAATGTTGGATCTTCTTCAACCAATTTAGCAATTGCCATTCCCATTCTATCAACATCTACTTGAGTTTTAGGCTCAACTGCTATTGCAATTACTGGTTCTGGAATAAACATATTTTCTAAAGCAATAGGATGTTTTTCATCGCACAAAGTATCGCCTGTTTTTATTTCTTTAAAACCAACTGCTGCTGCAATATCTCCTGCTTCTATAAATGCAACAGGGTTTTGTTTGTTAGCAAACATTTTCATAATACGGCTTATACGTTCTTTTTTTCCACTTCTCACATTTAACACATAACTACCAGCATCTAAACGACCAGAATAACATCTAAAGAAAGCTAAACGACCCACAAATGGATCGGTCATAATTTTAAAAGCCAATGCTGCAAAGGGTTCTGTAACACTTGGTTTACGATAAACTGTTTCGCCAGTATCAGGATTAATACCTTCGGTATCATCAATATCAACAGGAGAAGGCAAGTAACGACACACAGCATCTAATGCAGTTTGCACACCTTTGTTTTTGAAAGAAGAACCACACATCATTGGAACAATACTTAAATCAATACAAGCTTTACGGATTGCTTCGTGCATTTCATCTTCAGTAATGCTATTAGGATCTTCGAAGAATTTTTCCATTAAAGTATCGTCATATTCAGCAACGGCTTCAACCAATTTAGCTCTCCATTCGTTAGCTTCTTCAACCATATCAGCAGGCACAGGAATTTCGTCAAAAGTCATTCCTTCTGTTTCCATGTGCCAAATAATTCCTTTCATTTTAATTAAATCCACCACACCAGTAAAATCATCCTCAGCACCAATTGGCAATTGTAAAGGCACAGCTTTTGCACCCAACATATCTTTAACTTGTTGCACTACCATCAAAAAGTCGGCACCACTTCTATCCATTTTATTTACAAACCCAATTCTTGGTACTTTATAACGATTTGCTTGACGCCACACCGTTTCACTTTGTGGTTCAACCCCATCAACAGCACTAAATAAAGCAATTAAACCATCCAATACACGCATAGAACGTTCAACTTCTACAGTAAAATCAACGTGACCTGGAGTATCGATAATATTAAAATAATAGCTTTTTGTGTTTGCATCTTCAACTCCTTTTAATGTTGGAAACTTCCATTGGCAACTAACCGCAGCAGATGTAATTGTTATACCACGTTCTTTTTCTTGTTCCATCCAGTCTGTTGTTGCAGCACCATCGTGTACTTCACCAATTTTATGAATCATACCTGTGTAGCGTAAAATACGCTCTGTTGTTGTGGTTTTGCCAGCATCAATATGTGCTGCAATACCAAAGTTGCGTTGAAATTTTAAGTCTGCCATTTTGTTTTATTTACAATTTTGTATAAGTAGATGATGTAGTTTTTTATTATCAAACACAAAAAATACTTATATATGTTTATTTTTTCGAGCGGCAAAGGTAAGGAGTTCTCTAATAAGATTATGATATCAAATACCAACAAATTCTTAAATAGTGAACATAATGTTGAAAGTATGTTTGTTCATTGAAAAAGAGTTGTTTAATTTGATTTCTAAGAAAATGAAATTTTCTAAAATTTATAAAATCATGTTGTAAGCTTTAATTCTATAAGTTTCACTTGGTGAAGATTTGAAAAATTGTACAAGAACTCTGATTTTCGGGATTTTGATAATACAATTTTTAATTTACAAAAAAGCTGCGTTTGATTTTCTAAAATACTTGCATCTAACTTTTTTAAGATTTGCATTACTGTATTAGTTTGTGTGTAATCAAACTCTAATTCAAAATCAATTAAAATTGGTTTTTGTATAATTTGAGTGGTTTGAAGAGCCAATGATGCTGTGGTTTTATAAGCATTAATTAATCCAGTAACACCCAAAAGACTCCCACCAAAATATCTAACTACAACTACTAAAACATTAGTTATATTCTTATATTCAATAGCATTTAATATTGGTTTACCAGCTGAACCACTAGGTTCCCCAGCATCTGAAAATCTGAAATTATTATTATCTAAACCAATTTTATAGGCAAAACAATAATGTGAGGCTTTAGGATGTAAATCTTTAGTTTTTTGTAAAGCAATTTTAAACTCTTCTTTATTATTGATAGGATAAGTTAATGCGATAAACTTACTACCTCGATCTTTAAACGCTGCAGTTCCTTTTTCTGAAATAGTTAAGTAGAATTCTATTTGTTTCTCTAACATAAAAAATTAATAAAAACAAAAATGAACTGAATTAGCTAAAAAAACCTAATATTTTTTAATTTTAAAACTTTATCTTTGTGCATCAACGCTGTGCATTAGTAATGTGCGGCGTTCTATTTTTATATCCTCTGTATTAACAAAATAAAAAAGTAAGTATGAGTGAATATGTAACACAAGAAACCTTCAATAAAATGCGTGAAGAGCTTCAAAAGATGAAAGGTATTGATAGACCTGCAGCTTCTAAAGCAATTGCTGAAGCAAGAGAGAAAGGAGATTTAAGAGAAAATGCCGAATATGATGCAGCTAAAGAAGCACAGGGAATGCTTGAAGCAAGAATTAAACAATTGGAAGGCGTGATTGCAACAGCAAAAATTGTAGATCCAAATACAATTGACACTAGTAAAGTTACTATTCTTACAAAAGTGACTATTACCAATATGGCTAATAAAAAAACTGTTACTTATCAAATTGTAGGTGAAAAGGAAGCTGACTTAAAAGAAAAGAAAATATCAGCCTCTTCACCAATTGGTAAAGGATTATTGGGCAAAACTAAAGGTGAAATTGCTGAAGTTCATGCACCAAATGGGATTTTAAAATTTAAAGTGGAAGATATTTCTATTTAATATGACTATATTTTCTAAAATAATTAAAGGTGAAATTCCAAGTTACAAAATAGCAGAGAATGATAAATTTTATGCTTTTTTAGATATTTTTCCTTTGCAAAAGGGACATACTTTAGTAGTTCCAAAAGTGGAAATTGATAAAATTTTCGACTTATCAACCGATTTATTAGGTGAAATTTTAGTTTTTGCACAGCCTATAGCAAAAGCTATAGAAAAAGTTTTTCCTTGTAATAGGGTTAACATCATAACAGTTGGGTTAGAAGTGCCCCATGCACACATTCATCTTATACCCATTCATCAAACCTCAGATATGGATTTCGCAAATCCTAAACTTAAGTTTACGGCTGAAGAATTTTTGTCAATTCAATCTGCAATTTGTACAAATCTATAAATTAGGTAAAAAATTATTTGTTTTACAATAAATCTCACTACATTCGCATTGCCATTACATGTTGTTCCAGGTTTCTTAGGTGTTTTTTGTAAATACTGATGGACTATATGGTTGCTGTATTGGATAATTTTTAACTTTTAATCATTTACAAAATGAACATTTACGTTGGTAACCTAAGTTGGAACATGACCAATGAGGACTTAAACAATTTATTTACTCCACATGGTGAAGTAATTTCTGCTAAAATTGTTACAGACAAATTTAAAAACGATCGTAGCAAAGGCTTCGGTTTTGTTGAAATGAGCGATGAAGATGGCAAAGCTGCTATCGCTGCATTAAACGAAACTGAGCATGATGGTCGTAAAATTGTAGTTAACGAATCTCAACCTCGCCCAGAAGGTGAACGCCGTAGTGGCGGAAACCGTGGTGGTGGTTTTGGTGGAAATCGTGGAGGCGGTGGATATGGTGGTGGAAACCGTGGTGGTGGAAACTCTGGTGGAAACTCTGGTGGAAACAGTGGAGGCGGTGGATATAATAGATATTAATCTCATCCATAAATAAAATTTTAAGGCTGTCTCATCGAGACAGCCTTTTTTATGTGCTGACT
>JANLVQ010000031.1:0-5322 GCA_031364085.1 Chitinophagaceae bacterium | reverse complement strand
AATTAATGACTTATCAAGAAACATTAAATTTTTTATATAGTAAATTACCTATGTTTAGTAAGGTAGGTATTTCAGCTTATAAAAAAGATATTACAAACACTATTTTACTTTGTGATAGCATTGGAAATCCTCACAAAAAATTCAAGTCAATCCATATTGCAGGCACCAATGGAAAAGGTAGTACAAGCCATATGTTAGCAGCAATTATGCAAACAGCAGGTTATAAAACTGGTTTATATACATCGCCTCATTTAAAAGATTTCAGAGAAAGAATAAAAGTAAATGGAATAATGTGTGATGAAGATTTTGTTATTGAGTTTGTACAAAAAATAAAATCAGAAATCGAAAATATTCAACCGTCATTTTTTGAAGTTACAGTTGCCATGGCATTTGAATATTTTGCAAAACAAAAAGTTGAAATTGCCATTATTGAAACTGGTTTAGGAGGTAGATTAGATAGTACAAATATTATTCAACCCATAATTTCTGTTATTACCAATATTGGTTATGATCACATGGATATTTTAGGAAATACCTTGCCCGAAATTGCTTTTGAAAAAGCTGGAATTATTAAAAATAATACTCCTGCAGTAGTTGGAGAAAGTTTACCAGAAACAAAGCAAATATTTATAAATAAAGCATTACAAGAAAAAGCATCAATAAGTTTTGCAGAGGAAAATTATACACTCTTAAGCACCACATCAGATCATCAACTTCAAAATATTTTGTTTAAACATAATGATGAAAATAAAAATATAGCGATAGATTTATTGGGAATTTATCAAACTAAAAACTTGTTTACTGTTCTTGAAACTTGCCATCAATTAAATAAACAAAGCTTTAAATTAAATTATCAAATTATAACATCGGCTTTATCACAAATAAAAAACCTAACTGGACTTTTAGGTAGATGGCAAATTATTGGCGAAAACCCATTAATCATTTTAGATGTAGCACACAATAAAGATGGTGTAACACAAATTGTACAGCAACTTCAACAAACATCTTATAATAATTTGCATTGCATTTTTGGAATGGTAAAAGATAAAGATCATGATGCTGTGTTACAACTTTTGCCAAAGAAAGCAAAATACTACTTTACTCAAGCTCATATTGAAAGAGCTTTACCATGTGAGGTTCTACAAGAAAAAGCAAAACAATTTAACCTAAAAGGAAACTTTTATGCAGATGTAAATAAAGCCATTGAATCGGCAAAATCAAATGCTAAACCAAATGATTTGATAATTGTTTTTGGAAGTGTGTTTTTAATTGGAGAGGTTAATTATTAAATACTAAAATATTTTTTTTGATTGTTGATTATATAATAATTGGACAAGGCATCAGTGGAACTTTATTAAGTTTTAAAATGATGCAACAAAACATTAGTCATGTTGTAATTGACCATAGCAAACCATATACAGCAAGCAAGGTTGCAAGTGGAGTAATTAATCCTATAACTGGTAGAAAATTTGTAAAAACTTGGATGATTAATGAACTGATGCCATTTGCCAAAAACACTTACAAATCAATCGAACAACTACTCAATATTTCAATCTTTCAAGAAACATCAGTTTTAGATTTTCACACCACAGACCAAATGCAAAAAGCATTTGATGAAAGAGCAAAAATTGAATTTGCTTTTTTAAATAACAATGTTAATAATGATGACTTTAATAAATATTTTTCTTTTGAAAATGGGTTAGGAAAAATTTCACCTTGCTATTTAATTGATATTAATACGCTAATTGAAACTTGGCGAAATTATTTAGTACAAAATGATTCATTATTGGATGAAGTTTTTAATGAAGAAGAAATAAATTTTAAACCCCATAGTATAGTTTATAAAAATATAGAAGCTAAAAAAATAATTTATTGCAATGGAATTGAAACTATGCAATCAAAATGGTTCAACCAATTACCATTTGCACCAAATAAAGGTGAAGCTTTAATTGTAGATATTCCATCATTACCAAATAAAAATATTTACAAAAATGGAATAACTATTGTACCATGGAAAGAAAATTTATTTTGGGTTGGAAGTAGTTATGAATGGAATTTTGAAAACAATCAACCAACCATTGCCTTCAAACAAAAAGTTGAAAAGGATTTAAAACGATGGCTTAAAGTTCCATTTAGGGTTTTAGATCATATATCCAGTACAAGACCAACAAACACAGAACGAAGACCATTTGTTGGTGTACTAAAACAAAACCCAAAAATTGCTATTTTAAATGGAATGGGAACAAAGGGCTGTTCACTTGCTCCATTTTTTTGTATTGAACTAGTAAATAATTTAATTGAAAATACTCCAATACATATTGAAGCAGATGTAAATAGATTTTATAAATAAATAACAAAAAAATAAGCTAACCTAAATTTTATATTTATAAATTGCATGTAAATTTTAGTTCATGAAAAAAAATATATTAATACTACTTGTAGCATTTTTGGCAGTAAGTTTTAATAAAGCACATGGTCAGGTAATGGCTCAAAAGGCAGTTTGGATAACAATAAAATCTGCTAATCTGAAATGTTGGATTTGTAAGGATAAATTAGAAACCTATATAAACACAGAAAGCAAAGCGAATTATGAAAGTGGTATCAGTCAGGTTAAATTTAATTTATTTAGTTCAGAAATGAGAATTTTATACTACCCAGATAGAATTACTCCAGAAGATATAAGAGTTATTATAAACAATGCAGGTTTTGATGCAGATGAAGAAAAAGCAACTGAAGCGAGTTATAAAAAATTGCCTCCTTTATGTAAAAGAAATGAAGACGGTGGTGGCCCTTCGAAAGGAAAACCCTGCCATATGCCTCCAGATAATTATTAAATATTTTATTACCTAATTTTTTTCAATAATAGGGTTGGCATATCTTTCCAGCATAATTCAACTTGATGCGTTTTTTACTATTTGCAATTCTTTTTATTCCTATAATATCGTTCTCACAAAATAATAATGCAACACTTTTAGGTAAAGTTGTTGATGAAGAAGATATTCCTTTAAAAGGCGTATCCATTCAACTACTCAACAAATCAAAAGGTACATTTACAGATGAAAATGGAAATTTTAAATTCATTATTCCATCGAATAAAATAGTTGCAGTTGAGTTTGTATACACAGGTTTTATAACAGTTCAAAAATTTTTTAATATTAATGCAAGTAAAGAAGAACAGGTTTTAATTCAACTTAAAAAAAGTATAGATACACTTAGTGGTGTTACTGTTAAAAGCGATTTTGATAGAAGACAAAGTGGTGCAATTGCAATTGATCCAACTAAAACTTTACTCAACCCATCTCCCAATAACAGCATTGAAAGCTTATTGAAATTTTTTGTTGGTAGCAGTTCAGAATTAACCTCTCAATACTCTGTACGAGGTGGTAGTTACGATGAAAATTTAATTTATGTAAATGATTTTGAAGTGTACAGGCCTTACTTAATTCGTAATGGTCAACAAGAAGGATTAAGTTTTATTAATCCGGAATTAACGGGTAATGTAAAATTTTTTGTAGGAGGATTTCAAGCAAAATATGGAGATAAAATGAGCAGTGTTTTAGACATTACTTACAAAAAACCAAAATCGTCAGGAGGCTCTGCTTATATAGGTTTGCTAGAACAAGGTTTACATATTGAAGGCATTTCAAAAAACAATAAAATAAGTTATTTAGTAGGCGTTAGAAATAGAAGCAACAGAAATTTATTAAGTACTCAAGAAACAAAAGGTAATTATGTTCCTTCATCTTCAGATGTTCAAGGTATAATTAATTATGCATTAAATAAAGATTGGAGTTTTGAACTTTTTGCAAACTCATCTAAAACAAGTTTTTCCTTAGTTCCTGAAGAGGCAAAACTTTCTACATCTGTTTTTACACCAGTTTTTTCTGCAAATCTTGGTCTAGATATTTATTTTCAAGGAGCAGAGAAGGATAGCTATACTACAAATTTCATAGGCTTTTCTGCAATTAATCAGGTAAACAAAAATTTAAAATTAAAATATCAAATTAGCTATTTTACAGATAGAGAAAGTGAAAATATTGATATAGCTGGAGCTTATCTTTTTGGTGAAAGAGATTTTGATAAAACAAAAGCAAGTTTTGGTTTAATCACCAATCCATTAGGAGCAGGAGTATTTCAAAATTTTGCAAGAAATAAATTAGAAGTAAATATTCTTAACGTTACACAAAAAGGATATATAGATACAAGAAATCACAGAATTCAGTGGGGTGCTAGTTTTGAACAACAAACCATTAAAGACAAATTAAACGAATGGGAATATAATGATAGTGCTGGGTATTCTCTTCCCTACAACCCTTCTGTATTGGCATTAAACAAAGTATTAAAAGGCAATTCAGATATTAATGTTATCAGAACAACAGGATTCATACAAGATAATATCATTATCAGAGATTCCAACGATTTTGTTATTAATGCAGGATTAAGATATAATTTTAATACCCTCAATAATCAGTTAGTAATTTCTCCTAGAGTAGGCATTTCTTTTAAACCAAAACATTGGTTAAAAAATGTAATACTTAAGGCTTCCGCAGGTGCATATTATCAACCTCCATTTTATAGGGAAATGAGAAGATATGATGGCACTTTAAATACCAATTTAAAAGCACAACAAAGTTGGCAATTCAGTGCAGGTTTTGATTATAATTTTCAATGGATGAACCGCCCAGCAAGAGTTTCAACTGAAGCATACTACAAAACAATGAGCATGGTAGTACCATACGATTTGGATAATGTTAGAGTTAGATATTTTGGAGAAAATATTGCAAAAGCTTATGCAACAGGTATTGAAACAAGGTTGTATGCTGAGTTAGTTAAAGATGCAGAAAGTTGGGTTAGCATTGGTATTATGAATACTAAAGAAAAGATTGACAATTTTGGTTATAAAAATTATTACAACGCAGCTGGCGAATTAATTACTGCTTCAACACAAGATCAAACAATAAAGGATAGCACTTTTACAAGTGTTGGATATTTAAGAAGACCCACAGATAGACTCTTAACAGTTGGTTTATTTTTTCAAGATTATTTAAGCACAAATAAGAATATAAAAGTATATTTAAGTGGCATTTATGGTAGCAATTTACCTTACAACATTCCCGGAAGTGTAAAGTATAGAAATGCATTAGTGATTGACCCTTATTTAAGAATTGATTTAGGCTTTGCTGCCTTACTATTAGATTGAGAAAAACAAAATAGAAGAAGCCACTCTCCTTTTAAAAAATTTCAAAACATTTGGGCTAGCTTAGAAATATTTAATGTGATTGACCGACCAAATACCATCAGCTATTTATTGATCAAAGATTT
>JANLVQ010000026.1:0-11153 GCA_031364085.1 Chitinophagaceae bacterium | reverse complement strand
TTTTTAAACGCAGAAGCAGAATTAGAAAATGAAATTTCAACTTTTATGCTCACATTAATGAATTTGAATGCATTCATATTCTTAATAGCAGCTGCAATTGCATATTATATTGCCAATAGAATTACAAGTTCATTTAAACTTATTTCAAATAAAATGAAAGAAGTAAATTGGCAAGAACAAAGCGAAGAAATAGTTTGGAATAAAAACGATGAAATAGGCGATTTAGTAAACGTTTATAATGTAATGGTTCGTAAACTTAATGAAACTGCTGAGGCATTTGCATTAAGTCAGAAGGAGGTAGCCTGGAAAGAAATGGCACAGCAAGTAGCACATGAGATTAAAAACCCTTTAACACCTATGAAATTAAGTTTACAATATTTGCAAAAGTGTATTGAACAAGGTGATCCTAATATTAAACAACTATCAAAAAATGTTTCTACTACATTAATTGAACAGATTGAACAGCTTAGTAAAATTGCTCAAGATTTTTCTCAGTTTGCAAAAATTGGAAATAACAAAATCGAGCAACTGAATTTGGTAGAAATTATAAATAGCATTATTAAATTATTTGATGTGGATAAAAAAATTGTTTTCAATCATCATACTTTAGTCAAAGAGATTTTAATTAATAATGATAAAGTGCATATTCAGCGATTGTTTACTAACATTATTAAAAATGCAATTGAAGCAGAAAATGAGAATAAATGTGTTGTAATAAATTTAAGTTATACAATAAATGATAATGATGTAATAACAAAAATTACAGATAATGGAATTGGCATTACTGATGATATTGCCAGTAAAATGTTTACTCCAAACTTTACTACAAAAACTTCTGGAACTGGTTTAGGACTTGCAATTTGTAAAGGAATTGTTGATAATTCAAAAGGAAAAATTTGGTTTGCAACTTCTGAAAAAGGAACCTCATTTTTTGTACTGTTGCCAACAGTATAATTATCTTTTTAGTTTTTGTTGTGCTACAAATTCTTCAAACTGTTTAAGAGTAAAACTGCTAAGATTATTTGTAGCAGTTAAACATGTTTTTTGAGCAACTAATATTCCATATTTGCAATCATCAAATCCTTCTATGCTATGGGCATCTGGATTAATTGAAATCAGAACATTTTTTTCTAAAGCTTTATTTATCCATTTCCAATCTATATCTAATCTTCTGGGATGTGCATTTAACTCAATAACCACATTGTTGGCTGCACAAGCATCTATTATTTTTTGATGATTAATTGGGTAACCATTTCTGCTTAATAATAATCTGCCAGTCATGTGGCCAAGAATTGAAGTATATGGATTTTCGATGGCTTTTAAAAGTCGAGCCATAGCCTTTTCTTCAGGCATAGATAAATTTGAATGTATAGAGGCAATTACTATATCGAATGTATTTAAAACATCGTCTGTATAATCTAAACTGCCATCATTTAAAATATCACTTTCAATACTTTTAAAATTTTTAAAAGGAGTTAATTTATTATTGAGCTCTTCAATCTCTTTATGTTGAGCTAATACTCTTTCAACTTGTAAACCCTGTGCATAAAAAGCTGTTTTGCTGTGGTCACTAATCACTAGATATTCTAGGCCTTTTGCTTTTGCTGCTGTGGCCATTTCTTCTAAAGTATTACTTCCATCACTCCATTTACTATGGCTATGAATAATACCCTTAATATCTTTTTCAGTAATAGTTTTTGGAAGATTATTTTTCTTGGCAAGCTGAATAATTTTATCTTCTTCTCTTTTATATGCAGGAATAAATTCTAGATTATTTATTGAAAAAAAATCTTCTTCAGAAGTATAAAATTTCTTTTCATCAATTTCAAAATCTTCTTTAAAATATGCCAAAAATTCTTGTGAACAATTGTGTTTAAATTGTGTGTAGTAATAACTTTCATTATTGCATAAATAGAATTTTAAAAGAACATTTTCATTTCCTTTAAAAGCAATATATTCATCATCTTCAGATTCTACATGGTAATTATTTGCTGTAAAAAAATCGGTTAATATTTTTTTTGATGAAGTGGTAACCCATTCAATTTTATCAATAACACTGAGTTGTCTTTTAAAATCTCCAACCATTTCAAATTTAAAATTGCTGAACTGTGCTTTGATCATTTGGTTAAAACTTATAGCATAAGTTTCAATTTGGGCGTACAAATAATTTCCAAAAGTGCTGTAATAAAATTCAATTGAATTTTTAATGCTTTGTTGTGTTTTTTCTCCAAAGCCTTTGTAAAGTGTTAATCTGTTTTCGTTGCAAGCATATAATAATTCACCAATTGTTTCAATTTCCATTTCCTTCCAAATGGTAGAAATTTTCTTTGGTCCTAAACCTTTAATATGTTGTAACATTTCTAAAATACCTTGAGGTGTTTTAGAAATCATTTCATCTAAAACTGATAATGTTTCAGTATCTAATTGTTCAATTATTTTCTTAGCAACACTATCGCCAATACCTTTAATAGAGGCAATTTTATTTGTATCTAATAATGAAAGTTCTTGAGGTAAATTTTCTATGGTAAAGGCGGCAATGGAATATGATTTTGATTTGAATGCATTGTCTCCATAAATATCCATGAGTTTGGATAATAGAGAAAAATTATCTGCAATGGCACTGTTAGTCATGCACCAAAAATAATCAAATCAATAAGCAAATGCGAAAAGAAATTAACGTAACAAATCACAAGGTTTTAAACCAGTGTGTTTTTTAAAGGCTGCTGAAAAATGTGATATAGATGAGTAGCCTAAAAGAGCAGAAACATCGGTTACACTTAAACCTTTTTCGTACAATAAATATTTAGCATGTTCCATTCTTTGTTGTTGAAAAAAATCGAAGATGGTTGTTCCAAAAACTTCTTTGAACCCTTTTTTAAGATAGCATTCATTAATGGCAACTTTTCTGCTTAAATCTTTAATGGTAATTGGGTTACCTATATTTTGCAATAAGATTTCTCGGCTGCTGTAAATGGCTTGTAAACTATGTTCATCTTGTAAAAATTTACAACTAAATCCTTCTTGTTTTTCATCAACCAAGCAATCTAAACTATAAAGTAAAAGCTCATGAATTTTTGCATTTAAAAATATATTTTCAAGTGCTCCAGTATAACTATGGTTTAGTAAAGCATCAAGTACATTTCTTTTTTTAAAACAAAGTGGAAAGAGTTTATTAAATGCTGCAGGATGTTTAAATGCAAGTACTTCATCTTTTCTGTTACTCAATTTTACATTATGTGTAAATTGATGTAAAAAAGTTGATGAGAAATGAAAAACAAATACATCCACTGTATTTAATTTTCCATCACAATTGTCTGTTGGTTTTTGTAAACAATGGCCACAACTTTTTTCTTCACAATATCTATTTCCAGAAACACAAAAGCGAAGTTCTAAATAATTATCATTCGGCTTTTTTTCATTGTAATGATATACCATCATACCTGTATCATCAGCAACCCAAGGATGTTCAGCATAATATCTGTTTATATTAAACACTAATGAACCAGGAATATTTTGCTCTTTATGAAAAAGCAAATCCATTGTTGATTCAATGCCACTTCTGTTTGCTGTTTTTAATATGTCGAGTGTTTTCTGAGTCATTTTGTGCAAATTTAGTGTATATACATGTAATTTGCAAGTTTTTCTTCCTTTTCAATAATAAATACTTGTAATATTTTTGAAAATAGAAGTTGTAATCTTGTAATTATATGATTTTTAATATTAGAGTTTACGGAATCTTAATAAACAAGCAACATCAAGTTTTATTAAGTGATGAGCTTATTAAGGGCAAACATTATACCAAATTTCCTGGAGGAGGTTTAGAATTTGGAGAAGGAATAGCCGATTGTTTAATTAGAGAATTTAAAGAAGAAACTGATTTGAATGTAGAAATTGATGAGCATTTATATACAACAGATTTTTTTCAAGTATCAGCATTTAACCCTGCTCATCAAATTATTTCTGTTTACTATAAAGTTAAAATAGTAGAAGATATTGATGTAATGAGTTACATTGAAATTATCAATCAACATGCACAATTTAAAAAAGATAATAGTAATGCTGAGGTATTTAAATGGATTAATTTAAGTGAATTGACTGAAGAAATGGTATCACTACCCATTGATAAAATTGTTGTAAAAAAATTAAAAATTTTAAATAATAATTAATAATTCATATTCACTCCAGTATAATTAAATGGAGTAATTTTTTTTAACTCTTCTTTTATTTTTTTTGAAACTTTTAATTCATTAATAAATTCATGTATAGCGGTTTTATTAATTTGTTCTTTACCTCTTGTTAATTGTTTTAAAGCCTCGTAAGGGTTAGGGTAATTTTCTCTTCTTAAAATGGTTTGAATAGCTTCTGCAACCACTGCCCAATTATTATCTAAATCTTTTTGAATAGCAACTTCATTGACAATTAATTTTTCAATCCCTCTTTTTAGAGAGAAAATGGACAAGATGCTATGTGCAAGTGGAACACCAATATTTCTTAGCACAGTACTATCAGTTAAATCTCTTTGCAATCGAGAGATTGGAAGTTTACTAGCCAAATGTTCAAACAATGCATTTGCAATGCCTAAATTTCCTTCAGCATTTTCAAAATCAATAGGGTTTACTTTATGTGGCATTGCTGAAGATCCCACTTCATTGGCTTTAGTTTTTTGTTTGAAATAATCCATGCTTACATAGGCCCAAATGTCTCTTGAAAAATCTATTAAAATATTATTTATTCTAATAATAGCATGACATTGAGCAGCCAAATTATCGTAATGTTCAATTTGAGTAGTGAATTGTTGGCGTTGTAATTCTAAATCTTTTTCAACAAATTCATTAGCCAATTGAATCCATTTTTTTTCTGGAAAAGCTACATGGTGTGCATTAAAATTCCCTGTTGCTCCACCAAATTTTGCAGTAAAGGGAATATGTGCTAAAAGGTGAATTTGTTTCTGCAAACGTTCTACAAACACCATCATTTCTTTACCTAAAATAGTTGGAGATGCAGGCTGACCATGAGTTTTAGCCAAAATAGCAACTTGTTTTAAACCTTTTGCTAAAACATGAATTTGATTTTGTAAGTTTAAAATACTGGGTAAGTATTCATATTCAAAAAAATGTTTTAATAGTTTAGGAACTGCAGTATTGTTGATGTCCTGAGAGGTTAAACCAAAATGAACCCATTCAATTAATTTAGATTCCCCATTTTTCTTTATAATATTTTTTACAAAGTATTCAACTGCTTTAACATCATGATTAATGATGAGTTCAGTTTCTTTTATTTCCTGTGCATTTGAAATATTAAAATTTTCAACGGCATCTAATAATTGTTGTTTGGTTTTATTTGTAAGTTTAAAGAATTTTTTATTCGATAAAAAAATAAAATACAATACTTCAATTTTTACTCTATACTTCATTAGTGCATATTCAGAAAAATATTGGTCTAAAAAGGATAATTGTTTTCTATATCTACCGTCGATAGGAGAGATGGCTGAAAGAGAATTTAATTCCATAAAGTATAAAATTTTTAGCTATGTATTTTAAAATACATTTGCTGTAAAATTAGCATAATTGAATAAGATAAAAGTTGGTGCAGTGAGTTATTTAAATACAAAACCACTTTTGTACGGCTTTAAACGAACTGGCATTTTAAAAAGTATTGATTTATTTGAGGATTACCCATCAAAAATTGCAGCAATGTTGTTGAATGAAGAAATTGATGTAGGGTTGGTTCCTGTTGCAGTAATTAAAAGTTTGAAAGAACATTTTATTATAAGCGATTATTGCATTGCATCTGAAAATGAAGTTGCAAGTGTTGCAATTTTTTCGAATAAGCCACTTGAAGAAATTGCACATGTTTATTTAGATTATCAAAGTAAAACATCAGTTAATCTTACCAAAATTTTATTCAAGCATTTTTGGAAGAAAGAAGTAGAATTTATTGATGCTTCTGAAAATTACATTAATGAAATTGATGGTTCAACAGCAGGATTAATTATAGGTGATAGGGCATTAAACGCCATTGAGCATTTTACTTTTCAATACGATTTGGCAAAAGCTTGGAAGTTACTTACAGGCTTACCTTTTGTTTTTGCTGCTTGGGTAGCTAATAAAAATTTGCCTAATGATTTCATTGAACAATTTAATGCAGCGAATGCTGTTGGTGTAGAAAAAATTGATGAAGTAGTTGAATATTTAGATTATAAAAATTATAATCTAAAAAAATATTTTACTGAAAATATTTCGTATGTTCTGGACAATGAAAAAAGAAAAGGGTTGGCATTGTTTTTAAAGTTGATGGATGATTTATAAAATTAATTTTGCAATTCTGCCTTTACTTCCAGCAAAGAAAACGGCATTTCCTTTTTTTGCTTTTTGCACTACATGAAAACCATCGCTGCTAATTTTTTCCCAATTCAAGCCAGCATCTTTACTCATGTCAATACCATTTAACCCACATGTAATTGCTTTATTTTTATCTATGAAAACCACACATGATCTATAGCCTGAAGGAGGGGTTGTTGGTATAGTAAATTGTTTGGTTTTTAAATTTACCAAAACACAATTTTGAGTTGTAGAACTATCTTTAGTAAAATCACCACCAACTATAATGGCTTTTTTTTTAAAAACAGCAATTGAATTTGCACCAGTTGATTGTATGCCTTGAATTATAGGAACATTGAATTTTTCATTGTTAATGTATAAATTGGATGAACTTCCTCCAGAAACATAAATCATCTGTTTCTTTTTCAGATAAATATTAGTACCACTCGATGCAAAAAAAGCTTCTTTATCTTGCATGGATTTTGGTTCAAATAACAACTCAGTTAACCAATTTTTTCCAGCATTTTTTGTAATTGCAATAAAAGGTTTGTTGTTTATAGGATCGCCGATTACCACTCCATTTTTATGATTTCTAAAATGCATGGCATCTAAAAACATTCCTTTGGTAGAATCAAAAAAAACTGTTCTCCAATTTTTTCCTCCATCAATAGTTTTTAAAATGTAAGCTGGTTCAGCAATACACATAATGATTGCTGTGTTACTATCAAATGCTTCAATATCTCTAAATTCTTTTTTTTCAAATTGTGGTACTTGCTTCCAAATAAAATTTTTTCCTCCATCAACACTTCGAGCCACTATGCCATTACTTCCACTTGCCCAAATAATATTTTCATCAACAATACTGAGGCCTCTTAGAGAAGTTTTTGTGCCTGAAGAAAGAATATCAATCGTTTGATTAAATGCTGTAATACTGATTAAAACGGAAGCAATTATTAATTTGAATTTTATTGAATTGAAAGCCATATTTAAAACATTTACAAATTTATTTTCTCCCACCAAATATCTTAGTTTTTGATGTGGTTATAGAAATTGATTTAGGACTAGAAACAGAGGTTTTGTACTAATTGTCTATTTTTCAACAATTATTCTTTTAAATTTGTACCTTAAATGGCAAAAAACTGCTGTATTTCTTATATCCTCAACCCCTATCTTTGCCAACCTAAAATTTAAAAATAATAGTTATGCAACTGAAAGGCTTAGTGCGATTTTTTGCCGTTCTTCTTACAATTATCTGCTTATACCAACTTTCATTCACTTTTTTTGTTCGTGGTCACGAATCTGAAATGCAAAAAAAAGCCGAGAGCTGGGTTAAAAGAAACTTTGTTTCTCCTGAGGAAAGATTTCCTAATTCTGCAGATGCTAATTTAAAAGCAAATTATGCTGATAGTTTAAAATTAGTTACTGAAAATAGATTACAAGTTTTACTTGATAGTACTAAATCAACTAAAATTGGTTGGTTTGGATTTACAACTTACAGAAATGCTAAGGACAAAGAATTGGCTTTAGGATTGGATTTACAAGGAGGCATGAGTGTAACCATGGAAGTAAGTATGGATGGTTTAATTAAATCATTAGCTGAGTATACTAAAGATGCCAGTTTTAATAAAGCTTTAGAAGCTGCAATTACTAAAAAAGCAAATTCAGGAGCCGACTTAATTTCATTGTTTGTTGAAGAATATAAAAACCAAAATGCAAGCAATAATCTTGCAAATTTCTTCATTAATAAAAGTAATGGAAAAATTAAATTTTCTTCAAGTAACAATGATGTAATAAATTATTTAGAAGCAAAATCTGAAGATGCTTTTAAAAATACCACCAACATTATTCGTAACAGAATTGATAAATTTGGTGTAGCATCACCTAACATCAATCCTGATGAGAAAAAAGGAACAATCAATATCGAATTAGCTGGTGCAAAAGATCCTGAAAGAGTAAGAAATTTTTTACAATCAACAGCTAATCTTCAATTTTTTGAATGTTATAAAGTAATTGATATTGCCGATAATATTCGTGCTGCAGATAAAGCATTAGAAAATTATTTAGCTGGAACAAAATCAGATTCTACTATAAAAGATACATCAGCTAAAGCAAAAGTTGATAGTAGTAAATTAAATCCATTATTAAGGGTAGTACAATTTGTTCAACCTTACGATGAGAAAGGCGTTTCAAAATGGCCGTCTAATTTGGGCTATGTTGCAATTAAAGATACTGCATTAGTAAATCAATATTTACTAATTGAAACTGTAAAAACTAAGTTTCCACCAAATGCAAAATTTGTTTATGGCAAATTAGAAAGAGATAGAGATGATAAAGAATTAAACTTTTTATCACTTTATGCAATTAAAACTTTAGATAACGATCAGGCAGAATTAGAAGGTGATCATATCACAGGTGCAAGACCAGATTATGGTCAAAGTGGAGAAGTTGTTGTTTCAATGGAAATGGATGCTGTAGGTACAAACATTTGGGGTAAAATGACAGAAAGAAATGTAGGTAAACCCATTGCAATTGTTTTAGATAATACAGTATATTCTGCTCCAAATATTATTAGTCCAATTAAAGAAGGCCGTTCTCAAATTACAGGAAATTTTTCTGTACAAGAAGCAACAGATCTTTCTCAAATATTAGAGAGTGGTAAATTACCTGCTCCAGCAAAAATTGTTCACCAATATATTATAGGCCCAACTTTAGGTGCAGAAGCTGTAAAAGGTGGAGCAATGAGTTTTGCTATTTCATTTGGTGTAATTTTTATTTTAATGTTGTTGTATTACAATACAGCTGGTTGGATAGCAAACATTGCATTAATCTTAAACTTATTATTTACAGTTGGTGTATTAGCCTCTTTAGGCTTTACTTTAACCGCTGCTGGTATTGCAGGTTTAGTGTTAACCATTGGTATGGCTGTAGATACTAACGTAATTATTTTTGAACGTATTAAAGAAGAATTAATACGTGGTAAAAAATATGATGTTGCAGTTAATGAAGGTTATAAACGTTCCTTAGCACCAGTATTAGATGCCCACGTTACAATATTTCTAACGGCTGCTATCTTATTCATTTTTGGGTTAGGTCCAATTTTAGGATTTGCAACTACACAAATGTTAGGTATTACCCTAAGCTTATTTTGTGGAATATTAGTATCAAGATTAATCACTGATATGTATGCAGATGAAAAGAAAGATCGTCACTTTCAATATTTTACCGTTGTTTCAAAAAGAATTTTCAAACACGCTTCATATAAATTTATTGAGTACAGAAAATATGCATATGGATTATCATTTGTGGTATTAGCATTTGGTATTGCATCTTTCTTTAATGGTTTTGACGAGGGTGTTGAATTTGCAGGTGGAAGAAGTTATACTATTAAGTTCGAAAATAAAGTTTCTCCAGACGAAGTTAGAGACGATTTAAAAAATGCTTTTGCTGGCGAATCTCCTGTTGTAAAAACCATTGGAACAGATGGTAAAAAAATAAACATCACCACTGCATTTAAAATTAAAGAAGCAGGATTAAAAGTAGATGCTGTTGTTGAACAAGCTTTGTTTAAAGGATTAGAAAAATATCTTCCTGCAAATACAACATTTGCTAAATTCTCTTCTTTTCATAAAGAAAGTTCTCAAACTGTTTTACCAAGTATTTCTGCAGATTTAAAGAAAGGTGCAGTTAAAGCAGGCATCATAGCTGTCTTAATAATTTGTTTGTACATCTTTATCAGATTTAGAGATTGGCGTTATAGCTTGGGTACTATTGTTGCTTTATTACACGACATTTGCGTAACACTTGCTGTATTCTCTTTCTGTAGAGAGTTTGTTTCTTTCCCTTTAGAAATCGATCAACATTTTATTGCTGCATTATTAACTGTAATTGGATTCTCAATGAACGATACAGTTATTGTTTACGATAGAATTAGAGAAGATACTAGATTATATCCAAACATGCCAAAAGAACAAGTAATTAATACGGCTATTAACCAAACTTTAAGTCGTACTATCATGACTTCATTAACTGTATTCTTAACCATTTTAATTTTATTCTTGTTTGGTGGAGAAGTAACTAAAGGCTTTTCATTTGCAATGTTAGTTGGGGTTATAACAGGTACATATTCTTCAATATTTGTAGCTGCACCAATTTTAGTTGACCTTGCAAAAAGTAGACCTTTAGGAAAAGTAGCTTCTACAAAAAAGTAAAATAATATTTATATTAGAATTCGATTAGAAAAATTAAAAGAGGCTGCCTTAAAATTTTGTTTTAAGACAGCCTCTTATTGTTCAAGCACTTTTTAAAAGAATTTAATAAAAAAAAGTATTAAATTATTTGTTAAAAAACCTTACTTTCGACAACCAATTATCCTAATTAAATCCGTCAAGGTAATATAGCTTTCTGCTTGTGCTAGGGGCGTAGTACTACAATAAATTTTTAATTTAAGTTCTATCTTTTTAATAAAAACACACATCATGCGTAAACTTTATGCTCTATTATTTACAGTTGTTTTATTTGCTGCAGTACAAGTAAATGCACAAATTACTGTTACAGTAACTGGTAATACTAATACCACTCCAAACTTAGCTGCAAGTTATACTTCGTTGGCTAATGCATTAACCGATTTAAATGCAGTGTCAGCAATGACTGGCCCTGTTACATTAACTTTAGGTGCTGGCACATCAGAAACAGCACCAGCAATAGGTTTAACAATTGGAAGTGCAACTTTAAACCCGGTTTTAAGTTCAACTAATACAGTTACCATTGTTAAAGCAAGTGGAATTGTTACATTAAATGCAGGGGTAGGTATTGCTACATCAACAAGTCCTGTAC
>JANLVQ010000021.1:0-4102 GCA_031364085.1 Chitinophagaceae bacterium | reverse complement strand
TATTAATGCTTGTAAAGGGGCTTTGGGGTCTCCTTTTGGTGCTGGAATTCTGGTAATAATAGCATCTAAAATTTCTTGAATTCCAATACCACTTTTGCCACTTGCTAATAATATTTCTTCGGGCTTACACCCAATTAAATCTACAATCTGATCAGTAACTTCAGGTATCATAGCACCATCCATATCAATCTTATTTATAATAGGTATTATCGTTAAATTGTTATCTATTGCTAAATATAAATTACTTATTGTTTGGGCTTGTATTCCTTGCGATGCATCAACTAATAATAATGCTCCTTCGCATGCTGCCAAAGCTCTACTTACTTCATAACTAAAATCTACATGTCCAGGTGTATCAATTAAATTTAAAATATAATCTTCTCCTTTATAGGGAAAATTAATTTGAATGGCATGACTTTTAATTGTAATGCCTTTTTCACGCTCTAAATCCATATCATCTAAAACCTGAGCTTTCATATCTCTAACACCAATTGTTTGTGTATCTTCTAAAAGTCTATCTGCTAAAGTGCTTTTGCCGTGATCAATATGTGCTATGATACAAAAATTCCTAATGTTCTTCATAAGTGGGCAAAGATAGTGTTGTAGTGTATTTGATTAATACTTTAAATAAGCATTTGAATTAGGAGAGATTATTTTTCTGCAGAAGTGCTGCATCTTCTTTTTCTTTACGTTCATTTGCTTGCTCTACCAAATGAGTTATACTAACATTTAGTTCAAATCCTATAATTAAAACCATTGAATTAAAATAAACTAAACTCATAATAATCAACACAGTTCCAATAGATCCATACACTTTATTAAAATTGCCAAAATTATTTACCCAATAAGAAAAAAGAATAGTTGTGGCCATTAATAAAACAGTTGCAAGTATAGCACCAGGAGATGCAATTTTCCATCGTTTATGAACCGAAGGAGCATATTTATAAATTAAAGCTATGCTATAAAATACAAGCACCACAATTACTATCCATCTAAGTTCATTCCACCACAACAAAGTAGCCTTTCTTTTCATACCAAATAATTTTTTTAAAAAGGAAGCTAATTGCTCTTGACCAACTAAAATTAAAATTGAACCTATTAAAAGTAAAAGAATTAAGAAAGTAAGTTTTATAGCTCTCCATCTTTTATGAAAAAGCCAACCTGTTCTTTGGTCGATAGATTTATCGAAAGTTATTATAATACTCATCATGGCATTTGAAGCATAAAACATTACTAACAAAATACCAAAGGATAATAAGCCACCTCTTTGTGTTACAAGAAAATCATTTAAAAAATCTTTTACAAATAAATAAGTGCTTCTATCCGGACTAAGTTCTTTTGTTAATCGTAACAATTCTATATTAAATTCTTTACTTATTTGTAAATATGGAACTAAAGTAAAAATTAAAATACAAGCTGCAGGAATAGCCATAATAAAGTTGAAAGAAATAGCAGCAGCCCTTTCATTCAAACCAATTTTATTAATCTTATCAAAGAAAAATACTACCACATCAAATAAAGGCAATCCTTGAAACCCTGGAATAATAATTCGTTTGCTTCTTCTAATAATAAAAGCAACTGGAGGAAGTGTAAAGAAAATTTTTTTGAATTTTGTCAATGAATAAATTTTTCGGCTAACTATCTTGTTAATGCTTTATGATATAAAGCAGCATATTTTCTATGTTCATCAAAATTAATACTAAAATGATGAGAGCCACTCATATCTGCATTTGCAACAAAAAATAAATAATCAGTTTTGGGTGAATTTAAAACTGCATCAATAGTTTTAATGGATGGGGTACAAATTGGGGCAGGTGGTAATCCTTTATTTTTATAAGTATTATAAGGAGAATTAATTTTTGTATGTTTTGATAAAATTCTTCTTAATGCAAAATCTTTTACAGCAAATTTTACAGTTGGGTCTGCACCTAAAGGCATTCCAATTCTTAAACGATTAATATAAACACTTGCAACATTACCTTTCTCAGCTTCATTATTGGTTTCCTCCTCAACTATTGATGCTATGATATATACTTGTAAAGGTGTTAAACCAAGTGCAGCTGCTTTTTCTTTTCTATTATTTAAATCCCAAAATTTTATAGATTCAACAGCTAATTTTTCTAAAATTTTTTCAACTGAAGTACTCCAAAAAAAGGAGTAAGTATTTGGAATAATATTAAAGAATAATGTATTGGAATCTGAGCGAATTTCTGCTAAAACATCTGGATTGTTTAGTGTTTTAAGTACAGTGATTGAGTCGGAAGAAAAGTTTTTACTTATAAGTTTTGCTAAATCGTTTTTAGTTCTAAGTTTATTAATTACTAAATTATATTCTGCTTGTTTATTGTTTTTAAAAAGTCTTGCAAGACCTAAAATACTTTCTCCTTTTTTAATTTTAAATTTACCAAATTTAACTCTATCCCATATTTTAAGCTGGTTACCAATTTTTTCAAATAAAAAAGTAGTTGAAATAATTTTTTCATCTACTAATAATTTCAACAAATCATTTTTTGAAATGTTTTCTTCAGCAACAACAAAAGTTTTTTCATTTTCAGAAAATGAAGTTGTAGAGCCAAAAAATATCCATAGAACAAAACATGAAAGAAAAAAAATGCTAAGTAATAACGATATAATTACTTTTTTCATAAAATAAAGATAAGGAGCTATTGAAATAGAATTGCATACACATTAATGTTTTAGATTTGTATTAAGATTTTTAATACATACTAATGCAATTTAGTTCAACAAATATTTCATATCAACAAGCCAACTCATTTACTAAACTTGTAGTTGATTATTTAAACCAAAAAGAAGAATTAAATTCTTTTTTCAAATTTGATAACAATTTTGAAGGCATACAAAAAGCAATTGAACAACGAAATTTTTCAGAAAATACTCGTACTGCTCTTGTTAAATATTTTCAAAAAGCATATTCTTTAAAAGCTTCAAAAAAACAGTTAGAGTATATTAAACTTCTTGAGAAGCAAAATTGCTTTACAATAACTACTGCACATCAACCTAATATTTTTACAGGCCCTTTATATGTTATTTATAAAATTTTGCACACAGTAAAACTTGCCAATACGTTGCAAAATAAATTTAACAACTACAATTTTGTGCCAGTTTATTTTATGGGAAGTGAGGATGCAGATTTAGATGAGTTAGGCAATATTACTATTCAAAATAAAAAACTGATTTGGCAAACCAAACAATCAGGTGCTGTTGGAAGGATGTTAGTTGATAACGATTTTTTACAATTAATTGATGAAATAAAAGGTCAGGTTGGAACTACAAATTTTGGAAAAGAGCTAATTGAAATTTTTTCAACTTGCTATACTAAAGAAAAAACAATTCAACAAGCCACATTTGAGTTGTTGAATATATTATTTGAAGATTATGGCCTATTGGTTTTTATACCTGATGATAAGGATCTAAAAAAAGAATTCATTTCTATTATTACTAAAGAAATTACTACATCCTTTTCTCACAAAATTGTTGAACAAACCAATATTGAACTGGGTAAACATTATACAACACAAGCTGCTGGTAGAGAAATTAATTTATTTTACTTTATTGATGATAAACGTGAAAGGATAACAAAACGGGGGGAAGATTTTTATATTGAAAATTTACAATTAACTTTTACAAATGCTGAAATGATTGTTGAGATTGAATCTTATCCTGAAAGATTTAGTCCAAATGTAATTTTAAGGCCCATTTTTCAAGAAATTATTTTACCAAATGTGGCTTTTATTGGTGGTGGTGGTGAATTGGCTTATTGGATGCAATTAAAAAATGTTTTCGCAGATTCAAATATTGACTACCCAGTTTTAGTTTTAAGAAATTCATTTTTATTAATGAATACAAAACAAGAATTAATAGTTAAAAATTTAGGTTTAACAATTGAAGATTTTTTTAAAAATGAAATAGAAATTATTAATAAATATGTTTTAAAACATACTGAACAAACTTTACATTTTGATAATGAAATTGAGTTACTAAAAAATACATTTGAAGCATTAAAAAGTCATGCAAATAAAATTGATGTTACCTTATCTGAACATCTTAAATCGATTGAAGTAAAAACTATTAAAAAAATTAT
>JANLVQ010000006.1:0-6534 GCA_031364085.1 Chitinophagaceae bacterium | reverse complement strand
ACAGAGGAAGCTAATAAATAATGTTTAATGATAAATGGTTAATTGTAAATTTATTGTTAATATAAAACCGAAAGCAGCGTTGAACTTTTTTAATATGTCTTATTGAAAACATTTATATGAAAAAAATAATTATTCTTATTTGCATTAGCATCACTTTCAATAATGCTTACGCTCAATTTGAGAAAGATTCTAAATGGATTGCTGGTTCTTTTGGTTTTAATTTTGAAAATTCTGAGAACAAACCATCTTCTGTTAAGACAAATTCATTTGGATTTGGTATAAGATCATCTTTAACAAAATTTATTTCTGATAAAAAAATGAACAACTTTTTTGTTGGTTATTCAATTAATAGTACTAAAAATGAACAAAACCCAAATTTTGTAAATAAATCTCTAAATCATTCATTTAATATTGGATTGGGAAATTCATATTTAAGCCCATTATTTGGTAAAGTTTATTCAACTATTAATACCAACTATTTCTTTAATTATTTGTATGGTAAACAAGAAACAAAAAATGCTAATGTTAATCCAAATCAAATAAGCTCTACAGTACAAAATTTATACAGTTTAAATTTTAATATTGGTATAGGGCTAATTTATAAAGTGAACAATAAATTTGCTGTATCTACTAGTTTAAATAACTTATTGTACACAAGTATTTATGCAAACAATCAAAAAGTTAACTCAACCGGTAATCCCGAACAAACAATAAAAACAATAGGTGTTGAAGGAGGATTAGGACTCTCAGGCTTTAATTTTGGAAATTTACAAATTGGATTGATGTATAGACTGAAATAGAATTTATCATCAATTATTAATAATTAATCATTACAATGACCATTCCTGAATCAAAAAAAGAGCAACTCTTCAATAGTCTAAAACAAGCCAATACTACTTTTCAACAAATTTATCCTGGTGATAGAAGTGATCGTCAACCAGTACATACACTTTATGGTGGTGCTAATTTGTTTAAGTATGATGCTGCAAAAGCTTTAGGAGAAAGAGCTTTAGAAGTTTTTGAAACTTACGCTCCTAATGCTAATGAATTTGGTAAAGCTTTTGGTTTAATTGGTGATATTAATTTTCATCAAAAAATATATACTAAAGTAATTGCTAAACTTAAGAGAGAAGCTATTGAAGATTTTAGAATTGATTTTGAAGATGGCTTTGGTAATAGAAGCAATGAAGAAGAAGATGCAACTGCTGAAAATGCTGCAAAAGAAGTAGCTAAAGGAATGCAAGAAAATACTTTGTCTCCTTTTATAGGTATAAGAATAAAACCTTTTACTGAAGAAATGAAAGAAAGAGGTTTACGGACTTTAGATATTTTTCTAGCCACATTAGTAAAAGAAACAAATGGTAAACTACCCAATAATTTTGTAGTGATGTTGCCAAAAGTTACTATTCCAGAACAGCCAGCAACATTGGCTAACTTCTTTGAAATTTTAGAAGAAGAATTAAATTTAGAAAAAGGCATTTTGAAAATGGAAATGATGGTTGAAACTACTCAATCTATCATGGCTTATGATGGTACTAATCCATTAAACAAATTTATTTTAGCAAGTAAATGCCGTTGCATTGCAATGCATTTTGGAACTTACGATTATACTGCAAGTTGCAATATCACTGCAAAATATCAAGAAATGAATCATCCAGTTTGTGATTTTGCTCATCACATGACTAAAGTAGCATTAGCTCATACTGGCATTTGGTTAAGTGATGGAGCAACTAACACCATGCCTATTGGTCCACATAGAGGAAAACTTACTGCAGAGCAACACGAAGAAAATAAACAAGTAGTTCATAGAGCTTGGAAAAAAGGTTACGATCATATTCGTCATTCTTTATGGAATGGTTTTTATCAGGGTTGGGATTTAAATCCTGCTCAATTTCCTATGCGTTATGCTGCAGTGTATGAATTCTTTTTGGAAAGTTATGATGATGCTGTTGAACGCCTGAAAACCTTTGTAGATAAAGCTGCCCGAGCAACTTTAATTGGTGATGTGTTTGATGATGCTGCAACAGGTCAGGGATTATTGAATTATTTTTTAAGGGCTTTAAATAGTGGTGCTATTACAGAAGAAGAAGTTTTAGCTACAGGATTAACCTTAGATGAAATCAGAAGTCGATCATTCAAATTCATTTTAGAAAACAGAAAAATGAAGTAATGGAGTTTTGGAATTTTATATATGCTCATCTTTTTTTATCAAAAAAACTTATTTTATTATATGTTGTAGAAAGTCGAGGAAGTTCACCAGGAAGAAAAGGTTTTAAAATGGTAGTAGCAGACGATGATAGTTTTTTTGGCACTATAGGTGGTGGAATAATGGAGTTTAAATTGGTCGAAAAAGCTAGAGCATTATTACAACAAAATTCAACTACAATATTTCTTCAAGAACAATTTCACGATAAAGAAAAAAACAAAAATCAATCTGGGATGATTTGTAGTGGACGTCAAACCATTGCATTTGTTCCTTTAAATTCAAATCATCTCAATACAATTGAGCTAATTATTCAAAATAAATATTCTTCTATTACAATTAATTCAAAAGAAATATTTTGTAGTAATGATGATTCTATTGGGTTTATATATGACGATGAGTTCAATTGGAGTTACACGGAATATGTAAACCAAAAATCTGTGATTCATATTATTGGTGGAGGCCATTGTAGTTTGGCTTTATCAGAATTAATGAATTATTTAAATTTTTATGTTCATGTATATGATGATAGAGAACATCTCACTACAATTGAAGAAAATAAATTCGCTCAAGAAATTCATCATGTTGATTATATTACAATTTCAGAAAGTCTAAAAGCTAACTCAAATGATTTTGTTGTAATTATGACAGTAGGGTACAGAACAGATAAAATTGTGTTAAAGCAATTAATACATCAGCAATATCAATATTTGGGCTTATTAGGTAGCACAAAAAAGATTGAAACACTTTTTAAAGAATTGGTTGAAGAAGGAATTGAAGAAGATAAATTAAAAAAAATATTTTCTCCGATAGGAATAAATATTAACAGCAAAACCACAAAAGAAATTGCAGTTAGTATTGCTGCACAAATTATTGCTGTAAAAAATAAAGAAAATTAATTGCCCAAAATTTCAAACTTGGTTTTGGGTCTTAAATTTTGCAGCCATTTAAATCCTTCAACTTTTATAATTTCGTGGTTTACCTGATTTATAGGAAACATGGTTCCAGTAAGGTTATTTATAAAAATCACTTTTTCGGGTTTCTCATTTTTGAAATGAACTTCAATAACATCAGCCACCGATTGATTTACACCAACGAGCTTCTTTTCTTCATCTTCAGCATAATATACATTTCTGGCAGGGCTACCTTTTGTTTTTAAAAAATCTATTTTTCCATCTTTGAAAATTCCTAAAATATTATTGCCTTTTATCTGATTAAAAAAATTACTGTTTACTTTACTAATAGCCATTGCATTTTCTTGTACCATTAATTTTTCTGGTTTCTTATTTTTTAAAAATAAATAAATAGTATCGCCAGTAATTTGATTTTCTTGTGCCCATACAACAGGGTTTTTAAACAATCTGAAAACAGAATCGGTACCACTATAAAAAAGGCTATCTGCAGTTGCTTGCAATGAATCTGAAAATATTTTTACATTATGGTAGGCTTCAAAAAATCTATCATTACTACTGTCTTTATCATAACTAATTTCATATTTACCATTTATTGTATCTCTAATGGTTCTAATATTTTTATTTTTTTGAAGAGCTGAATATTTTCCAGAAAACAAAGTATCTGCTGTTAAATAAATAGTATCAGTTTCTTGCTTTATAAAAAGAATTGGTTTTTCGGTAGCTAATAATGTATTTTTTTTAGAATTAGTTTTAATGTTGTTTGCAATTAAATCGAATCCATTCTTAGCATCTTTACTTATATAAACTGCATTGCCAGTAAAACTTCCTTTTCCTGTGCTATCATCAAAAATCATATCATCTGCCCGTAATGTATAGGTGCTATCATCTATATAAGTTCTTTTTCCAAAATAGGCTTTCTTGTTTTTTAAATCATAATATCCATCTTTTGTAACTATTTTTCTTTTTTCGTTGAAGATGGTTGCAGTTGCTATGAAAGTGGTAATTTCAGAACTGATATTGTAAATTAATGTATCTGTAAATATTTTAGTATCAGGACTAAGCATTTCAACATTTTTATAGAAATAAACATCTTTTGTATCTCCATAATAAAAACCTTCTTTGCTTGTTAATTTTGTTTTGCCATTTACTAGTTTTCCACCATTTTTATAAGTACCCATTTTTAGTCCAACTTCATAATCTAAATAATCAGTAGTTAAAGTTCCTTTGCCATCTGTTAAACGAACTTTATTTCTTAATTGAGCTAATTTTTCTTTACCAAAATATTTTAGATAATCAGCATAAGTATGTACACTATCTGCATCGTTAATATGAATATTACCAAAAGCTTCTAAATAATTTTCTTTTTGATTAATTACAATACTATCTGCATCGAAAAAAGTTTTTTCTTGTTGTACTTTTGCTTTTCCAGCTAAAGAAATAAACTTGCCTAATGTATCTCTATCTTGTAAATTGTAACGTTCAGCACCAAGAATGATAATTGTTTTGCCTGGTTTTATCGAGTCTTTTATTGCAGTTCTTTGTGCATTAGATATTTGTACAGCAATTAAAAAGCAGCAAAGAAAAAAAAATGCTGGCTTGTTTTTATTTTTAATGATTAATTGTACAATGTTAATTAAATGAACCATTTTAATTTGATAAATTAGTTCTTACTCGAGTCTATTGGAGACATTAAATAACCTGATTTATCTTTTTTGCCAAAAACTGAAAAGTTTAAATAACGTTTAGGATGTGCTCTTAAATCATCTAATAAAATATTGGCACTTCTTGCAGAATTGTTCAAATTGTTGTATAATTTTTTATCATTCATCATTAAACCTAACGAACCTTCGGTACTATTCATTTTAGCAATTACAAGATTTAAATTTTCAATACTTTTTTTAAAGCTAGTTACACTTCCTTTTAAATCGGCCTGACTTAAATTTTCTGTTGTTGTTTTGATATTAGTTAGTGTAGCATCTATTTTTTCGTTTTGTTTAGCCAAATTATTGGTAATGCTATTTACATTATCCATGCTTTTTGCAATAGAACCATTTTGTTTTTCCAACATTCTATTTAATGATGTTGTAGATTCTGCAAGCATTAATGTGGTTTTATTAATATGGGCTATTGCATCTTGTAAATTTGCTTTTGATTTTGGGTCGAAAATGCTATTGATATTTTTTAAAGTAAGCTCTAATTCTTTTAATGATGCTTTAATTTGGTCTGTTGTAGGTGTAAGTTGATTTGTAATGGCACTAAACATGCCTAAACTATTTTCAGAAGGAATGGTTGCCCCTTTTTGTAAATAATTTTTACTGTTGCCTAATTTTATTTCCATTTGAGGGCTGCCTAAAGGATTATCTTTTATTGAAGCCACTGAATTATCAGGAATATTGTAATTGGTATTTAGTTTAACTGCAACACGTATATCTGTTAAATTAGCATCTGTATTTTCTATTTCAATAACATTACCAATTTGAAATCCATTCACATAAACTGAATTAGAAACTTGTAAACCTTTTACATCATTAAATTTTGCATAGATATAATTTCCGGTTTTAAACAAGCTTCTTCCTTTTAAAAAACTATAACCTAAAATCATTAGTGTAATAGTAATTGCCGTTAAAGCACCAACTTTGGTTTCGTTTGAAATCTTCATAACACAAAACTAAGGGGAACTTGTAACTTTTTCCAAACCATATATATAAACTATTCCATTATAAGTCCATTTATTATTTACCTGTGGTTCCGTAAATTTGCACTCTTAAAAACATTTGCATGTCTGTAATTGAAAAAAAAAGATACGATGCTGTTAAATATAAAACTCCTATAGGTTCAACTTTAAACTGTAAAGGTTGGGTGCAAGAAGCTGCATTGCGTATGCTTTTAAATAATTTAGATCCTGAAGTTGCTGAAAGACCAGATGATTTAATTGTTTATGGAGGAAGAGGAAAAGCTGCAAGAAATTTTGAAGCCCTTGATTTAATAATTAAAGGATTGAAAGATTTGAATGATGATGAAACTTTACTCATTCAAAGTGGCAAGCCAGTTGGAATATTAAAAACTCATGTTGATAGTCCAAGAGTATTAATATCAAACTCACAACTTGTTCCTAATTGGGCTAATTGGAAACATTTTGATGAGCTAGAGAAAAAAGGTTTAATGATGTATGGACAGATGACTGCAGGAAGTTGGATTTATATAGGAAGTCAAGGAATTGTGCAAGGTACTTACGAAACTTTTGCAGCTGTTGCAGATAAACATTTTGGAGGAAGTTTAAAAGGAACTTTAACAGTTACAGCAGGACTTGGAGGAATGGGAGGTGCTCAACCACTTGCTGCAACAATGTGTGATGGTGTAATACTTTGTGCAGAAGTTGAAGAATGGCGAATAGATAAAAGAATTGAAACAAAATAT
>JANLVQ010000317.1:0-13132 GCA_031364085.1 Chitinophagaceae bacterium | reverse complement strand
TACCACACATACATTAGCACAAAAGCAAAAAGATAATTTATATTATCACAACTTTATTGAGGTTTCAGGATTTGTTCCAGAAAAAGCAAATGAAAAATTTGATGATAGTATTAAAATCTATAATAGCTTTCATCAAAACTTCCCAAATCAAACAACTTTAGTACCTCATGCAGCTTATTCAGTTTCTGAAAATTTATTCAAACTCATACAAGAACAATCATCTAATCAAATTTTATCCATTCATAATCAAGAAAGTGAAGCTGAAAATGATTTTTTTATAAATAAATCAGGCGATTTTTTAAGCCTCTATCAACAATTAGGCGTTGACCTATCTTTTTTTCATCCAACCAAACAAAACAGTTTAGCCAATAGCTTACCTTTTTTAACCAAAGCCAATAAAGTATTATTGGTGCATGATGTGTTTACTTCAAAAAACGACTTAGAATTAATAAAAAAATATTCTTTAAAATCAAAAACACAATTTTATTTATGTTGTTGCGTTTTAGCTAATAGATATATTTCGAGCAGAATGCCTGACGAATTTATATTCCAAAACAATTTAGATAATATAGTTATAGGTACAGATAGTTTAGCCAGTAACCATTGCTTAAACATATTATCTGAAATAAAAAGCATTAAACAAGCGTATCCACAAGTATCAGATTTCAAGTTGTTGCAATGTGCAACTTACAATGGTGCTGTGGCTTTGAATATAGAACACCAGTTTGGTAGCTTACAAAAGGGCAAACAACCGGGAGTTATATTGATTGAAAATTTAAAAACTTGTACTAAACCAAAAAAACTCGTTTAAATTCATTTTTATGACAAAGAACCTTTCAATTATTTCAATGTTGGCCATGGTTTTCTTTATTACCACATCATTCACAACATCGAAATTACAAACTGCAGCAGCCGAAACAGATAAATTCGGGTTTCCATTTGCATTTTTTAAACCAGCACCTATAGGAGCAGCTACTAGCCAAATGAGTTTTTCTTTGATAGGTATTATTGGTGATTTAGCTATATGGTTTTCTTTGGCTTTTGCCTTAGTATTTTTATTTACTTCTTTATTTAAATTCGAGAAAAGTAGAGCTATTTAATTAGGCATATTTCCGAAAAATTACACAACACATTTTATAACATTCCATCGTCGGCAAAACTATAATACCCTTCTGTACTAACTATTATATGATCCATAACTTTAATATCTAAAAGTTGTGCTGCCTCTTTAATTTTTTGAGTCAATTGCTTATCGGCAGTACTTGGTTTTAAATTTCCACTAGGGTGATTATGACACAAAATAATGCTTATTGTATTATAATTCAGAGCTTTTTTTAATAGCAATCTGGTATCAACAACGGTTCCAGTTATTCCTCCCTCACTAATAATTTCTTGATGAATAATTTTGTTTGATTGATTAAGAAATACTGCTAAAAATATTTCATGACTTTTAAATTGTATTTGCTCTTTTAAATACAGAGCAATATCGCTACTACTGTTGATGGCAATTTTTTTATTTTCAGTAGTGCCCCTTCTTACCCCCAATTCTAATGCAGCAACAATAGCAATGGCTTTAGCTTCTCCCAATCCTTTTACTTTTAATTGTATTAAATCTCTAACCGAAAGTTCACCTAGCCTTTGCAAATTATTTTGAGTAGCTTGTAACAATTCTTTAGCTAAATCAACAGCCGATTTATTTCTTGTGCCATTATTAATTAAAATAGCTAAAAGTTCGGCATTGCTTAAAGCATTGCTGCCTTTAAGTAAGAGCTTTTCTCTAGGTCTATCATCTGCACTCCAATTTTTTATGGTTTGGTTTTGCATTTGTGTAAAAAAATGAAATTCTAAATTAATTCATTTTTAGTTAGTAAGAAAAAATATTCTGCTCAGAAATCCATATTTAATCAAAAAATAATTAAAGTATATTTGTGTATTGAAAAAACTAATCGTCATAGTATTAATGTTCATATTTCTGTGTACCAATACAGAAATTAGGCAATTTTTGAAACTCCCTGTATTATTTCATCATTATTTAATTCATCATCAGAAAGAAACTTCTAATTCTTTCATAGTTTTTTTATTAAATCATTATCAAAAAGAAAGTACCCACACTTCTGCCAATCATGAGCATGAAAATTTTCCATTCAAATCAGCCAATTGCAATTTAGCAAATGAGATAATAGCTTTTTCTACACCTCCACTATATTCATTTAAGGTGCAAGATGTAATAGTAGTAAAAAAAGAAATATTACTATTTAATACTTTACTTTTTTCTAGCTCTCAACTCACTAAAATTTGGCAACCCCCAAAAAAATTATTCGGAATTTAATTCATTAAAATTAATATCTAATTTGTTTTGCTTACTATTTTAACTAGTGAGCAAATTATTTACATTACAGAATAAGAAAATACAAAATGCTTTATAAAATCATTGAGTTTTCTATTAAGAACAAACTTATTATTGGATTTTTAACGATTATACTTATTAGTATAGGCAGTTTTCAAATTTCAAAATTGCCTATAGATGCCGTACCCGATATTACCGATAATCAAGTACAAATTATAACTGTTTCTCCTTCTCTAGGTGCTCCAGATATTGAAAGGTTTATCACATATCCTATTGAACAAGTAAATAATAACATTCCTGGATTAAAAGAGTTGAGAAGTTTTTCCAGATTTGGTTTATCAGTTGTAACCATTGTGTTTGATGACAATACAGATGTGTATTGGGCCAGGCAACAAGTTTCCGAAAGATTGAAAAAAGCACAAGAGCAAATTCCAAAAGGATTTGGCTTTCCAGAACTTGCACCTGTTACAACCGGATTAGGTGAAATTTATCAATATGTTATCCGCCCAAAAAAAGGATATGAAAATAAATTTGATGCCATGGAATTACGTACTATTCAAGATTGGATAGTACGAAAACAATTATTAAATGTTAAAGGAGTTGCAGAAGTAAGCAGTTTTGGTGGCTTTCTGAAGCAATATGAAATTGCTGTTGATCCCTCTAAATTAATGGCAAATAATATTACCATTGCTGATGTTTTTACTGCATTAGAAAAAAATAATCAAAATACAGGTGGTGCTTATATTGAAAAAGGACCAACAGTTTTATTTATTCGTAGTGAAGGTTTAGTTGGTTCTTTCGATGACATTAAAAATATTGTAGTTAAAAATATTTCCAATGGAATTCCATTACTCATTAAAGATATTGCCGATGTAAGATTAGGCAATGCTACCAGATATGGAGCAATGACTTACAATGGAGAACAACAAGTTTCTGGTGCTGTAGTTATGATGCTAAAGGGTGCCAATAGCAATATTGTTATTAAAAACATTAAAGAAAGAGTTGCACTTATACAAAATACTTTACCCGAAGGTGTTGTTATTGAGCCATTTTTAGATCGTACTAAAATGGTCAATAATTCAATAAATACAGTTTCGAAAAATTTAATGGAAGGAGCTTTAATTGTAGTATTTGTTTTGGTATTATTTCTTGGAAATTTTCGTGCAGGATTTTTGGTGGCTTCTGTAATTCCTTTATCCATGTTGTTTGCCATCATTATGATGAATATTTTTGGTGTAAGTGGAAACTTAATGAGTTTAGGTGCTTTAGACTTTGGATTAATTGTAGATGGAGCTGTAATTATTGTTGAGGCTATTATGCATCGTTTAACACACAGCAAAAAGTTCAACCACATCAATAAACTTTCTCAAAACGAAATGGATGCAGAAGTAAAACATTCTGCTAGTAAAATGATGAAAAGTGCGGTATTTGGACAAATCATTATTCTTATTGTGTATTTACCCATTTTTACTTTAGAAGGAATAGAAGGCAAAATGTTTAAACCAATGGCACAAACTGTAGCCTTTGCCTTGTTAGGTGCATTCATACTTTCTCTCACTTACATTCCTATGATGAGTAGTTTATTTCTTAACAAAACCATCTCTCATAAAAAAACATTTTCTGATAAAATGATAGATAAGATTGAACGTGTTTTTCAATATGCATTAGAAAGGGTTTTACAAATACCCAAAATAATTTTAGGTGTAGTTCTGCTATTGTTTTCAAGCTCAATTTTCATATTAATGCAATTGGGTGGTGAATTTATTCCCTCGTTACCCGAAGGAGATTTTGCAGTAGAAACAAGAGTATTGCCCGGAAGTAGTTTAAACACCTCTATAGAAGCAGTATCAAAGGCTTCAAAAATTATTTTAGAAAATTTTCCTGAAGTAGAAAAAATTATTGGTAAAACAGGTAGTAGTGAAATACCTACAGACCCTATGCCCATTGATGCCACAGATTTAATGATTATTTTAAAACACAGAAGCAAATGGACATCAGCAAAAACTTACGAAGAACTAGAAGCTAAAATGAGCAAATCATTAGAAGCTGTTCCGGGTGTAACCTTTGGATTTCAATATCCGGTTGCTATGCGTTTTAATGAACTCATGTCTGGAGCAAGACAGGATGTAGTATGCAAAATCTTTGGTGAAGATTTAGATACTCTTGCTTTTTATGCTAATCAACTTGGAAATATCTGCAACACCGTTTCAGGAAGTAGTGGTATTTATGTGGAAACTGTTACAGGTATGCCACAAATTATTATTCAATATAATCGACCTGCAATTGCACAATATGGCTTAAATATTAACGACATTAATAATGTAATAAATTCTGCATTTGCAGGTCAAAGCAGCGGTACAGTGTATGAAGGAGAAAAACGTTTTGACTTGGTTGTAAGATTAATTGGTGAAAAAAGAAAAGATGTAACAGACGTTCAAAACCTTTTAATTGCTACACCTCAAGGAGCCCAAATACCATTAAATCAAATTGCTAAAGTTGACATTATTGAAGGCCCAAACCAGATTCAAAGAGAAAATGCACAACGCAGAATTATTGTTGGCTTTAATGTAAGAGGTAGAGATATACAAAGTATGGTGAAAGAATTACAACTAAAAATAGCTGAAAATATAAAATTACCTGCTGGCTATTATATTACCTATGGAGGTGCTTTTGAAAATTTAGTTGCAGCTAAAAAAAGATTAAGCATTGCTGTGCCAGTTTCTCTTTTACTCATTTTTATCATGCTTTATTTTACATTTAATTCTGTTAAACAAGGTTTATTAATTTATTCAGCCATACCACTCTCGGCCATAGGTGGTATTCTTGCATTAGCCATTAGAGGAATACCTTTCAGCATTTCTGCAGGTGTTGGTTTTATAGCATTATTTGGTGTAGCAGTATTAAACGGAATAGTTTTAATAGCCGAATTTAATAATTTAAGAAATGAAGGATTAAAAGATTTAAAAAGAATTGTTTTGATGGGAACTAAGATAAGATTAAGACCTGTTTTAATGACTGCATTAGTTGCATCATTGGGCTTTTTACCGATGGCTTTAAGTCATGGTGAAGGTGCAGAAGTGCAACGACCTTTAGCGACTGTAGTTATTGGAGGTTTACTCATTGCAACTTTTTTAACCTTATTTGTTTTGCCCATTTTATATATCATGTTTGAAAAAATAGGAGTTAAGAAATAAACAGTATAGAAATTATTTTATAATGAAAATTTATCTTTTACAAGGATTTAAAATTTAGTTTAACTACAAACTATCGAAGGTTAAAAATTTTATTTTATATTATCTATAAAACAGAAAATAATTAAATGATGAAAAAAAAAGTACAATATATAAATTTAAACATTCGCTACAATCTTAAGCAGAAGTACATATTAGCTGTTTATTTTTATTTTAAATTTATACTATGTTGCTTACTATTAATTACAAATAATGAAGTTGTATCTGCCCAAACAACAATTAGTTTAAAAGCTGCTACCAATATGGCTTTACAAAATAATTTATCTCTTAAAAATGAAAAAATAAAAGCTGTATATCAACAACAATTAATCAAAACTGCCAAAGTACTTCCTCCCACAAATGTGTTTACAGAATTAGGACAATTTAATAGTTTTTATGTTGATACAAAATTTGGCATTGCACAAACTTTTTCAACTCCAAAAGTATATACTAGTCAAAAAAGTATGCTAACAGAAGAATGGAAAAGCAGTGCATTGCTGGTAAACATTAAAGAAGTTGAATTAACAAAACAAGTAGCTCTGCATTATTATCAGCTTTTGTATTTGCACGAAAAGAAAAAATTATTACTTAAAATTGATACTGTTTTTGCAGAATTTCTAACCAAATCAATCTTACGATTTAATACAGGTGAAAGTAATGTTTTAGAAAAAGCAACAGCCGAAAATCATCGAGGAGAAATTGGTTTACAACTTTCACAATTGCAACAGGACATGGAATTATTACAATTACAATTTCAATTATTACTCAACACAAATACCATTTTTTCCCCTGATGAAAAGGAGTTTAAAATGAAAATTATTACTCAAATAGACACTTCTTTTCTTCAGGCACATCCAGCAATACAGTTCAACAAACAACAACACCAAATTGCAGTAGCAGCAACACAAGTGGAAAAATCAATGTTATTACCCAATATTAATTTGGGCTACAATATAATGAGTATGAGGGGTTCGGGGGCTGACAATAAAACTTATAATGCAGTTCCAAGGTTTCAATCTGTACAATTAGGTCTTGGAATTCCCCTTTTTAATACTGGCCAAAAAGCAAAAATTAGTGCTGCTCAAACAAAAGAAAAAATTACCAACAATGAATACGAACTCAATTTAAAAAACTTTGAAATGGCTTATAAATCATCCCTTTTAGATTTTAAAAAATATGATGAAGCGGTTACCTATTTTGAAAAAACAGCTATAAAAAATGCTACACTTATTATTAATACTGCCAATAAACAATTTTTAAATGGAGATATTAATTTCTTAGAATGGGGATTTTTAATGAATCAGGCAACTAACATTCACAATAGTTACCTTGATGCATTATTGAATAGAAATAATAGCTTAGTTGAAATTAATTATTTTATTAACTTATAATTTTAGGAAACATGAAAAAAATATTCATTCTTATACCAATAATTTTATTGCTTATTTCTTGTGGAAGCAATACAACAGATGTTGAAATAAATAACAATGATGCAAAAAACACATTGGTAACACTTACCAATGAGCAATATAAAAATGCTGGTATTACACTAGGAAAAATTAAACAGCAATCTATTGCTTCAATTTTAAAAGTAAATGGAATTATAGAAGTACCTCCTCAAAATATTGTTTCTATAAGTGTTCCTTTAGGTGGTTACTTAAAATTCACTAAACTTCTATCGGGTATGCATGTGAACAAAGGTGAAGTAATAGGCATTGTTGAAGACCAACAGTATATTCAACTACAACAAGATTACTTAACTACTAAAGCTCAGTTTACTTTTACAGAAAATGAATTTAACCGACAAAAAGAACTCAACCAAAGCAAAGCCACAAGTGATAAGGTATTTGAACAAATTAAAGCAACATATCAAACTCAATTGATTTTAATTAAATCGCTTGAAGAGAAATTAAATTTAATTGGGCTTAATCCTAATAAAATAAACGTAAACAAGATTTCAAGAAGCATTAATATATACTCTCCTATTAATGGCTACGTTTCTACTGTAAATGTAAATATTGGAAAATATGTAAACCCCAGCGATGTGTTGTTTGAATTAATCAACCCTATGGATATACACTTAGCATTAGATATTTTCGAAAAAGATTTTGATAAATTGTATTTAGGACAAAAATTATTAGCATATAGCAACTCTAATCCAGAGAATAAATATGCTTGTTCAATTATATTAATAAGTAAAAGTTTATCGAAAGATAAAAGTGTAACAGTTCATTGTCATTTTGAGAAATACAATAAAACATTACTACCAGGAATGTTTATGAATGCAGAACTTGAAGCTAAAAGTAAAAACGCTACAGTTTTACCAGAAAATGCTGTGGTTCGTTTTGAAAACAAACAGTATGTTTTTATTGCTAAAGACAAAAACATTTTTGAATTAGTAGAAGTTAAAACAGGAAGTAATTTTAATGGTTTTGTGGAAGTTGAAATAGAATCGAATTTGATAGATAAAAATTTTGTGTTTATTGGTGCATACACTCTTTTAATGAAGATGAAGAATGTAGAGAATGATTAATTTTTTAATAATAATGGATTTGACTAGTATTTAAAAACTTCAAATCTGGCTTTACCCATTTTTTATTTTTTCATCTCGTTCAACTTTCTCCCAATATTTTTTTGCAACATAAAGCATTCCAAAACTTTCACCATCCTGTTTATCTAAATGTTTGTGATGCATTTTATGTGCCCAACGAATCACTTTTATATATTTATTCTTGCTACGAGTAAACCATTTTATTCTTTGATGAATAATTACTTCATGAACAATAAAATAGGCCAACCCATACAAAGCAATACCAAAGCCAATTGCAGCAATAATATAGTTTTGAGCTTTTAAGCCTAACATAATACACAGCCAACTGGGTATTGCAAAAATTAAAAAGAATGCATCATTTTTTTCTAAAACATGGCCATGAGGTTGATGATGATCTTCGTGCAAATACCATAAAAATCCATGCATTACATATTTATGGGTTAACCATGTAATGCCTTCCATAACAAAAAAAGTAAGTACGCAAATAAAAAAATATAACGCTATCATAAATAAATTCTTAAAGCAAGAAAAAATAATAATTGTATAATAAACAAATGAATGGCAAATGGATTCAATTTGTTAAAAGGTAATCTATTTAAAACAAGAAGCAATAAGCCACTGATAAAAAACCAACAGGTAAAATTAAAAAAAGGAATATCATTATTTTTCCATTGCCAAAATCCTAACTGTTGTGCTACAGGTTCCATAACAAAGTCGAAAAGTGTTGCTAGCAAAGCTGCATCAATTATTAATGAAATAGATTTCACTTTTTGTGTTCTCTCACTTTCGCCCCCCAAATCAATAATTTTTTTATGAGACCAATTATTTACAAATTGCATAATTACACCACAACAATATACTACAACAAACCATTGTACACCTACTAATATAGGAACATTAAACAACTTCACTCCCATTACATCTCCATAAGTATAAGTGCCAAATAAGAAGCCTGTATTTACGCCAATTATTTCAACTGATAGCCCAACTATTATTGCAATAACTATAAATAAAAAAAAGTAACGATTAATATTTGGTTGAGTAAAAATTAATAACCCAGCCATTAGTATTAAATTAAGCGAAGTGTGTTGTACAAACCAATCTTTATAAGGTGTAAATAAAATTCCAATAATGCCACTTACATGAAATAACAAAGCAATAAAAATGGCAATATTTTTTTTGGTAAGAAGAGACATGTTTTAATTAATCTTCAAAATGCAAACTAAACATAATCATACGAGATTGAATATTATCGAACACTGCAGAATATTTTAAATTAGGATCTCTATCTAAAATATCATTCAATCCATAGCTTATTTTAAGTTCGGGTGTAAGTGTAAAAAATTTCAAAAACAAATTAAAACCAACACCAGCTTCAACGCCATAATTATATTTTTTTAATTTGATATAACCTTCTTGATTTCTTGCAGCAGAATTAGCACTTAAATCTACATCGGCTTTTACACCGAATAATAAATAGGTTCTAAAGTTTTGAATTCTATCACTATTAAATTTAAGACTCAAGGGTAAACTTAAAACTGTTGTTGGTAAAGTGTAACGTTGTTCAATAGGTTCGTTAGTATTATACTTTTGGTTTAAGGTGTAGTTAAAATAGCGGGCTCCACCTAAAACAATTAAAGGATTAAATCGAGCTTGTAATCTTTTGGTTAGTTTTACTGTAGCTTGTAAGCCAATAGTTACACCACCACTAGCTGCAGGTTCGGCTACTAAAATACTATCTTCTGCTAAAAATTTTTCTGATTTTTTTGCCGCTAAAAATCCGATGTTATAACCAAGAGTTGCACCAAAATAATATTTTAAATCATCGTGCTGTGAACGATATTGTTCACGTTGAGCAAATAACTCAACAACAACTATACTGAGTAAACAAAACAGGATTATTTTCTTCCACAATAAATTGTACATACACCAAGGCTTAATGTTTTTAAATAAGTTTGTGTAAATCCTGTTTCATGCAAAATTTTTATAAATTCTTGACCCTCCGGAAAGGCCTGAACACTATTGCTCAAATATAAGTAAGCTTCTTTGTTGCCAGAAAAAATACTGCCAAATTGAGGCATTATTTTGTTCATGTAAAAATGATAAAATCCTTTAATTCCTTTTTTTTGTGGTTTACTGAATTCTAAAACAACAAGCTTACCTGTTGGTTTTAATACTCTATATATTTCTTTTAACCCCTTTTCAAGATTTTCAAAATTTCTTACCCCAAAAGCAACGGTAACAGCATCAAAAAAGTTGTCCTCAAAATTTAAGTTTTCACTATCTCCAATTTGCAAATCAATAATGTGATCTTTTTTTTGTTTGATGACTTTTTCTTTACCCAAATTCAACATGCCTTCACTAATATCTACACCAATTATTTTATTGGGTTTCAATATTTTTTCTGTGAGTAAAGCAACATCTGCAGTACCTGTTGCAACATCAAGTATAACTTTTGGCCGGTTGAGTTTTAATTCTTTGATGGCCTTTTTTCTCCAGCCAACATCAATACCAGCACTTAAAAATCTATTTAAAAAATCGTAGCGATGAGAAATATTATTAAACATTTCTGCCACCTGATTTTTTTTCGACAAATTACTATTTTCCGTAGGAATAATTACATCATGGGCGTATCTAGCCATAGGTTGCAAAGATATTATTTACATAGTAGTAAAATGAAGTTTTAAAAAACTGTATTTGAGTTTTAACAATATTTATAAGCAATACCTATACAAAAGGAGTTTTGGCTACCTTAGCTTTAAGCAAATTATTCCTTATTTCAATAAATATTTCAGTGTCTAAATGTGCATGAGTCATGGCAATATAACCCAATCCTATTGCTTTTCCTAAACTAGGACTTTGAGTACCGCTACACACTTTTCCAATGGTATTTCCATAAACATCTTTTATTACATAATCGTGCCTAGGAATACCTCTATCAATCATTTCAAAACCTACTAATTTTCTTTTTATACCCGCAACTTTTTGTTTCTCTATAATTTCCTTTGCAGTAAAATCTTTGGTGAATTTAGTTATCCATCCTAATCCTCCTTCTAAAGGAGAAGTGGTATCGTCAATATCGTTTCCATATAAACAATAACCCATTTCTAATCTTAAAGTATCTCTTGCTCCTAAGCCAATAGGCTTTATATTATAAGGTTTACCTTCTTCAAAAATGGCATCCCAAATTTTACTTGCATTATCATCTTTATCTTCAAAATAAATTTCAACACCACCAGCACCTGTATAACCTGTAGCACTTATAATAACATTATCTACACCAGCAAAAACTCCTTTAGTAAATGTGTAGTATTTTAAATTTAAAATATCTGCATTGGTTAATGCCTGAAGGGCTTTTGTAGCATTTGGCCCTTGAATAGCCAATAGAGCAGTTTTATCGCTAATATTATGCATCTCTACATTTTTATTATTGAAAGAGCTGATCCAATTCCAATCTTTTTCAATGTTGCTGGCATTAACTACCAACATGTAAGATTTATTTTCTTCTAAACAATACACTATCAAATCATCAACAATTCCTCCTTCTTTATTAGGCAAACAACTGTATTGTGCTTTGCCTGCAGTTAATTTACTGGCATCATTAGTAGTTACTCTTTGTATTAAATCTAAGGCATCTGAACCCTTTAAAATAAACTCACCCATATGACTCACATCAAAAACCCCAACACTAGTTCTTACTGCAAAGTGTTCATCATTTATTCCTGTATAACTTATGGGCATATTATAACCTGCAAATTCAGCCATTTTTGCTCCAAGAGCAATGTGTTTTTCAGTAAATGGGGTATTCTTCATTATTAACTTTTTCTATTTAAAATTATTGGGGAGTATTTATAAAACTTGGATTTTATCACAAGTCCATTCTATTATCTTTGCCCCTAATAAACGCAAATATAAACGGTTGTTAGTTTTATTATTTTTTTCTTTGATGAACTAATTAACTACTTGAATTATTATGATGACTTCTTCAGCAATCAGACAAGCATTTTTAGACTTTTTTAAAAGTAAACAACATCAAATTGTTTCATCGGCACCTATTGTTGTAAAAAACGATCCTACACTATTGTTTACCAATGCCGGTATGAATCAGTTTAAAGATTATTTTTTAGGGAATAGAGTTCCAGAAAAACCACGAATTGCCAATACACAAAAATGTTTGCGTGTAAGTGGAAAGCACAATGATTTGGAAGAAGTTGGTGTTGATACCTATCATCATACCATGTTTGAAATGTTAGGCAATTGGAGTTTTGGTAATCCTGCCCGACTTGAAAGTCAGTTAGCCGGGTATTTTAAAAAAGAAGCCATTGCATGGAGTTGGGAATTATTAACTGAGGTTTATAAATTAGATAAAAATAGATTATACGTTACCATTTTTGAAGGAGATGAAAAAGAAGGTTTACCAAAAGATGAAGAAGCATTTAATGAATGGAAAAAAGTGATTGCCGAAGACCGAATTTTATTAGGAAATAAAAAAGATAACTTCTGGGAAATGGGCGATACTGGCCCATGTGGTCCTTGTACAGAAATTCATGTGGATTGCAGATCTGATGATGAAATAAAAAATATAAGTGGTGCAACACTTGTAAATAACGATCATCCTCAAGTAATTGAAATTTGGAATAATGTGTTTATTCAGTTCAATCGTTTAAAAGATGGAACGCTACAACCCTTGCCAGCAAAGCATGTGGATACAGGAATGGGTTTTGAACGATTAGTGAGAGTAATTCAAGGCAAACAAAGTAATTACGATACTGATGTTTTTACTAATACTATTACTAAAGTTGAAAACATTACAAATAAAAAATACGATTATAGCGATAGCAAAGAAGCAATTGCTTTTAGAGTTTTAGCAGATCATATTAGAGCCATTTGTTTCACCATAGCAGATGGACAATTACCAAGCAATACAGGTGCAGGTTATGTTATTCGTAGAATTTTACGCAGAGCTGTACGCTATTATTATTCTTATTTAGATTATAAGCAACC
>JANLVQ010000309.1:0-3368 GCA_031364085.1 Chitinophagaceae bacterium | reverse complement strand
ACTGCTGGTACTTTATCTACTGGTGGTACTGGTTCACAATCTTTCAGTGTGGGGGCTACAATTACTGTTAGTGCTAACCAAGCTGCAGGTTCTTATACCACTGCAACGCCTTTTAACGTAACAGTTAATTATAACTAATTTGCTCAAGTACTTTTTCTTAAGCAACAAGAAAGGGCTGCAATTGCAGCCCTTTCGCTATTTAAATAAAACTATATTTTTCTAGTGATGATGATGATGCATTTTTTCTGCAAGTGCTTCAGCAGAAATTTTTTCTTCCCTGATGTTTACTTGGGCTTCTAATGTAGTAAACATTTTTTCTGTTTGTATTCTGTAGTAACTATCCTCAACAAATTTCTTATCTTTCATCATTCTGTTTACATAATCTTCAACCCAAGATTGTGTTTCATCTAAAACTCCTGCACCCATATAACTAAATAATTGATTTTTTGCAAATGCTTTAATATCATCTGGCAATACATCAATTTTATTATCTGTTGCAACTTTGCTACTAATTAAGGTCCATTTTAAACTATTAGAAAATGAAGGATATTCGGCTTCAGCTTCTTCAGCGGTTTTTGGTTTTTCGCCTCCTTTTTGTAACCAACGTTTTAAAAAGCTATCAGGAAATTGAATAGAAGTATTATCTAATAATGCATGATACAATTGATCGTGTAATTGATTTTTACTTTGAGCAGCATAGGCTAAAGCAATATCTTCTTCAATAGCTTTTCTACAATCTGCTTCAGTTTTAATCTCTTTATTTGGAAATGCAGCTGCAAAAAATTCTTCATTCATTTCAGCTTTTTCAACATGACCAATTTTACTAATGGTAAGGTTAAAATATTTTTCTAAAGAAGCAATATCTTCTTTGTTTAATCCTAAGTCTTGTGCAATAAACTCCAATTCTTTTTCATCAAAAATTTTGTTTAACTGAAAGTTTACGGTTTCATTTAAATTCTTTCCAATTAAACTAGTTCTATAATTTTCTGTAAAATATTTAACTAAAAGCGAATTTGTTTTTGAAATACCACCATCAATAATATTACCAGCATCATTAGTTTCAACAAAATTTACATTTAAAACATTTTCTTCTGCAACAATAGTTTCAAGTTGTGTCATTTTACCGTGACGTGTTCTTAATCTTTCCACTTCTTCATCAATCAATTTCTCTTCAATTGTTATAATGTATCGAGTAATTTTTAATTTTGAAGGATCAATAGCTAGCTCTGGCTTCAATCCAATTTCAAACGAAAAATTATAGTCAGTTGGATTATTAACATCAAGTTTATTAGTATCAAATTCTAGTGGTAAAGGCTGAGCAAAAATGTCGAGCTTTTCAGTTTCTACATAATCAAATAACTGTTTTTCAGCAAGCTTAACTACTTCATCTGTAAAAACACCTTGACCATACATTTTTTTTACTAAACCAGCAGGAACCATACCTTTTCTGAATCCAGGAATGTTTGCATTTTTTGCATGCTTTTTTAAGCTTTGTTCAAAGTTGTTAATGTAATCTTCTTTTTTAATTGTAACAGTAAGTTTATCGTTTAGTAAACCCATGTTTTCTCTTGCAACTGTTGCCATTGTTGAATTTGTATATATTATAATATTTTAAAAGTTGATAAGATAAAGTGAAAGTTTGTTTTGCTTTCTAGCTTTAACTCATCAACTTTTAGTTTAGTGCGGGTGGAGGGACTCGAACCCCCATGCCTCGCGGCACCAGATCCTAAGTCTGGCGTGTCTACCAATTTCACCACACCCGCAGTTTTTAACACTTATCCTTTTAGTGAATTGGGACGCAAAAGTAGGGGAAATTGAGATTATTTTGTTCCAAAAAATCAATTGTTTGGCTTTAATTGTTGTTACAATTGCAAACTCATTACATAATCGTTCATAAAAAAGCCATTCCCAATTTCAAAATCTGCCTCAAACAATACTTTAAATTCATTTTTCAAATAAAATTCTTTTGCTGAATTATTTCTGTTCACTTGTAGTTGTAATTCAGTACCCCCTTTATTTTTCACATGAAATATGACTTCTTTTAATAATGCTTTACCTGCACCTGTTTTTTGTATGTGTGGTAAAACATATAATTTATTTAATTTGTATACATAATTTTTTTCTGCTGAAACTGAAGCAAATCCAATTGATTGTTCATTTATTTCAGCAATAAAAAACTGATGTCCTTGTAGTATTTGATTTTTCAATGATTCTGAACTATACATCCATTCTAGCATGTATTCGATTTGTTCTTTTGGTAAAAAATCATAAGTAACAGCCCAAGTAATTTTTGAAATTTCTTGTATGGCTTCTATATCATTTAGAGTTCCTTTTCTTATCATCATAATTAAATAATTTTTTATTTAACCAATTACTTAAATAAGCACTTCCAATTCCAATTACAGCACCTGCAAAAACATCTGTAGGGTAATGTTCACCCAAATACATTCTTGAATAACCTACACTACTTGCCCAAGCAAAAGCAGATATTACAACATACCATTTTTTATTTTGCAGGGATATACTTGTTGCCAATGCAAAAGCAGTTGAAGTATGACCAGAAGGAAAAGATGCATCTGTCTCTATATTATAAGGATTGATAATAGTTGGATATGCTTCGTAAGGCCTTTGTCGATTAATAGCATATTTTAAACCTTGAGTTATTGCAGTATTGATGAGTAAGCTACCAATAATTTTAAAACTTTGGTGTTGTAGCTTTTTATCTTTTTTAATTAACCCTACAGATAGCATACTTAAAGGCGTTGCCAACGCAAAAGGATAAACTGATTTTGAAATATTTATTTGAAAATTTGAATTAGGATGATCTGGATTCATGTTGTTTAACCAATTCACTTCCCAATTTTGAGCTACAGTAAAATTGAAAAAAAGAAAGCATCCTAAGAGTATTAAGATGCTTTTTTTAAATAGTTGTTGAAGCATGAAATTATAAATTAATTAAACTTTCTTCAATAGTTTTTATTCTGGCTTCAGCATCCTCTCTTTTCTTTTGTTCATTTGCTAAAATTTCTGGTTTTGCATTAGCTACAAACTTTTCGTTACTCAATTTTTTCATAACAGAAGATAAAAATCCTTTTTGATAATCTAAATCTTTTAACAAGGTTTGTTTCAGTTCATCCGTATCAATTTCTTTTTCGGATTCTAAATAAAATTTATCACTTTCAATTGCAACAACAATGGTATTTGCAACTGCATCTTTTACAAATTGAATAATAGATGTATTGATTTGTTTAGCTAAAATATTTTGAATGGTTGTAAAGGCTTGCTGATGTTGAGTTTGAATATGTAATTTAATTTCTTCTTTTGGCTTTAATTGATTTTTAACTCTGGCTTCTCTTAAAGTTGTAATT
>JANLVQ010000293.1:0-12718 GCA_031364085.1 Chitinophagaceae bacterium | reverse complement strand
GTTGCTACACAAATAGAAAAAAAAATATTTACTAATTATAAATTTATAGCTGCAGCAAGATTAGATTATCATTCACTTTTTGGAAACATGTTTTCACCAAAATTCACGTTTCTTAATTTCAATAAATTTGGCTCTATTAGGCTATCATGGGCTAAAGCATTTGCCATTCCAATTATACAATTTCAAAGTGGTTCAACTTTAGGTTTTGTATTTGGTAATGGAAATGGAATTACTTACATACCTAACGGATCAGATATTAATAATTCATCACAAATAGCTGTAACTACTGCTTTCAAACCAGAAAAAATTCAAACTTTTGAATTTGGAATTAAAGGGAAAATTACTAAAAAATTATCCATTGATTTTAGTACTTATTATAACACTAGTACTAATTTTTTAAGTCCTTTAATTACAGTTGGAGGTAGAGCTTTAAAAGTTGGTGATATTACAATTAATACTCCATTATTAGTTCCTGGTACTATTACAAATAATATTTTAAATGGGGCAGCATTTAATTCATTTTTTAATTATGGAAGAGTAGCTTCTTATGGTATTGATGTTGCGACTAATTATTTTTTCACTAAGAATATTAATTTAATAATAAAATACAGTTGGTTCGATTCAGATATCACTAATAATGACCTTAAAAATGATGCTAATAAAGATGGCTATGTTTCATTAGAGGAAAGAAGCTTAAATGCTCCAAGAAATAAGTTTAATTCCACAATAAGTTTTAAAAATATGTTTAATGGAAAAATGTATTTAAATTTTTCTGTTAGATATGTTGAAAAATATAATATGTATAGTGGAAATCAAATTTCAACTGAAGCAGGAAAAGGAAAAAGAGGAATTGTTTATGGAGGAACAAATCCTTTAAATAATCAACCCAGAAATTATATAAAGAATTTTGATTGGGGTAATCTAGGAGGGTTTGTTACTTATGACTTAAATACAGGATTTAATATTAATGATAAATTCAGTATTGGAGTTGGAGTCATTAATTTATTTAATACAGAGCAAAGAGAATTTGTTGGCTCACCAACTATTGGAAGAATATTCTCTTTTGAATTAAAAACTCATATTTCAAATTAAAAGAAATAGTTCAAATTGCAGACCCTTTTTCTCAACTACAACAAATTAACAACTGTAAACCTATTATAGTATTAAACAAAATAATCGGTAAACTTATTTTAGGACGAGGCAAATTGCCAAAAACATAACGAAGTGCCCACGACTGGATTCGAACCAGCACACCCTTTCGAGTACCACCACCTCAAGGTGGCTTGTCTACCAATTTCAACACATGGGCTTTTTACAAATGTAGCAGATGAAATGGAAAAATATTTACATTCTTTCCGGTACTTCGATTCCTAGAACTTGCATACTTTTTTTAATCACTTTTGCTGTTAATGCAGATATAGCAATTCTCAATTTTTTCTTTTCTTCATTCTCGGCATTTGCTATAGAATGCTCAGCATAAAATGTATTAAATGTTTTTGCAAGATTAAAAACATAAATAGCAATTTTAGAAGGATCGCTTTCTTGCATAGATTCTTCCAAAACTGTTTCAAACTGTTCAGCTAAAAGTAAAATTTGTTTTTCAAGTGGTAATAAAGTTGATGTAATATTTATTGCTTCTTCTACCCCCCCAACTTTTCTTAAAACACTTTTAATACGTGCATGTGTGTATTGAATAAACGGACCTGTAAAGCCATGAAAATCGATACTTTCTTCAGGATTAAAAATCATTCTCTTTTTAGGATCTACTCTTAATAAAAAGAATTTTAATGCACCAAGTCCAATGATACTATACAAATGCTCCAATTCATCTGCTGTAAAATCTGCAACTTTACCCAACTCTACAGTTCTTTGTTTGGCAATATTGATCATATCATTCACAATATCATCAGCATCTACAACAGTACCTTCTCTACTTTTCATTTTGCCTGTTGTTAGCTCAACCATTCCATAACTTAAATGTTCTATTTCATTGGTTGAAGGCAATTCTAATTTCTGGCAAATCAATTTCAACACTTTCATGTGATAATTTTGTTCATCGCCAATTACATAAATGCTTTTATCACATTGGTATTCGTTGTATTTCTGTTCTGCTAATCCAATATCTTGAGTAATGTAAACTGAAGTTCCATCTTTACGCATTACCAATTTTTCATCTAATCCATCTGCAGTTAAATCTATCCAAACACTTCCATCATCTTTTTTATAAAACACTTTTTTCTCTAATCCTTTTTGTACAATTTCTTTACCTAATAAATAAGTATTGCTTTCGTAATACACTTTATCAAAATCGGCACCAATTTTTTTATAAGTTGCATCAAAACCTTCATACACCCAACTATTCATTTCTTTCCAAAGTGCTATTACATCTGGGTTTCCTTGTTCCCAATCTAATAACATCTGTTGTGTTTTCAACATTATAGCTGATTGCTTTTCAGCTTCATCTTTTGTTTTTCCTTGAGCAATTAGTTCCTCAACTTGTTGTTTTAAAACATCATTAAATTTTACATAATATTCTCCAACAAAATGATCTCCTTTTGTATTTGTAGATGTTGGAGTAGCCCCATTTGCAAACATTTTCCAAGCTATCATGCTTTTACAAATGTGTATGCCTCTATCATTAACAATACAGGTTTTTACAATGTCATTGCCGTTTTCTTTTCTTATTGCTGCAACACTCCATCCTAAAAAAATATTTCTTAAATGACCTAAATGCAAAGGCTTATTGGTGTTGGGTGATGAATACTCTATCATCACTTTCGACTTGCTCTTTTTTTCTGTTTCACCAACAGAAGGTGATTTCAAATATTCAAGCAACAACTCATCAGCAATTGTAATATTTAAAAATCCTTTTATTACATTAAAAGCACTTACAATAGATTGATGATTTGCACAAAGATTTTCACCAATTTCTGCTCCTAAAACCTCTGGAGATTTTTTTAATTGCTTTACTAATGAAAAAAGTACAATGGTATAATTGCCCTGAAATTCTGATTTAGTTTCATTAATTTGAATTTCGTTTGCATTCAATTGCAAACCATAAATATCCAAAATAGATTTTGCTGTAATAGTTTTTAAAGTGCCTACAATATTCATTTCACCAATTTGTGCAAATGTAAATGTTTGAATACAGCATTAGAAAAGAAAACAGAAACATTTATAAAATTGCCCTTACACTAGCTCTGCCAATATTGATAACCCTCGATTCTCCTGGTTTTCTGCCTTCGTAATTAAAACTAATTTCAAAATTATTATTGAGTCGTTTAGTAAATTCTACACTCCATAAATAATTTTTACCAGGCAATAAACCATCTAACATAATATAACTCACAGTTGTGTTTGATGTGCCTTGATATTGGATATTATTGAAAGTGAACCTGGCAATTAAACTAGTATTTTGGATTGAGTTGTATTTAGTTTCGATATTGAAAGCTTTGGATGAAACTTTTTCAGCACCAGATTGTTGATTTTTCTTTGAAACAAATTGCAACGAAGCTTGTGCCCTGAATTTGGTGAGATATGTATAAATAATTTTAGGCTCTGTAATGGTTGATTGAATATTATAATTTCTGTTACTAAATTGAGGCGTATTTAATTCGTTGTTTGTCCATTTTTGAATGAGTTCAAAGCTGTACGATTTTTTAAAATTTACTCTTGCTCTAATATTCCAATCATTAAGCTGCCTACTTTCTAAGCCATAAGTTAAAATAGCTTTATTATAGTTTTTAATATTACTGATATCAATACCCCATACTGAACTACTTCTATTAAAAGATAAAGTATTGCTGTAAGTATTTGTGAAATTAATTAATGCAGTATCATTAATATTTTTTTCGAAGGGATTCAACTGAAAACTTCCATCACTCAATACTTTTTTACTGGTTTGTAAAGATGATTGCACATAGAACCTGCTAATGAATTTACCAAACTTTACATTCCTTATTTTGTTTGCAATATTTCGAGGATAGAGATTTAAACTATAATTAAATTGCGTGTAATTAGCTTTCAAAAACTGATTGGTTGGCGTAAAAATTCTAATATACTTTGCTTGATCGGTAAACACGGCAATTTCAAATTCATTGAGCTGAGGAATGCCATCATTATTATAATCGTTCCAAGTATATTGTCCTCTACCAGCAGGTACTTCAACATAACTATAATCTCTGCGTTGTTCCTGACCTGCACCCAATTCATATAAAACATATCCCAAAATAAATCCTTGCATTTCGTTAATGTTATACTCAACTCTACCTAATAAACTTTTATCAGGTTGTAAATTAGATAAGTTAGAATTTGTTATAATTAATTCTCGATAAGTTGTATTTAGTTTTACTTGATGTTTTATATTTTTCAGTAACTCAAGATTGATATTGTAATTATAACTTTTATCAACTTGTTGTAATGTTTTGTAAAAAGGAATTTTATCGCTCCTTGTAAAAAAATTAAACCCCCATTTATTTAGTTTTTGAGGATTGCTTTTAAAATATGCAGTAATTGTTTTGAATGAAAAACTAATGGGCAAAATGCTATCATTTGAAACCCTGTGTTGTTCATTGTGTTCTAAAGTATAATTAAAACCAATGATGTAATTATTAAATTTTTTTAGTGTTTTAGAAACATCAATATTGGGTTTATAAAAATACCCTTTCGAGTCAAAACTTTTATTTACAACATAACTAAAACTGTTTTTAAAGTTCCAATTGTATAATTTAAAATCTTGCAATAAAGTATTTTTTACTCCACTATAATCATCGCTTCTAAAATAACCTTCAACAGTATAGTTTATTTGATTATCTTTTTTATCTTTTAATGTAAACGCCAATTTTGGCAAATGCTCTGTGGCATTTGAGTTAATAATGTTTAATCCCCAATCTCGATAAAATTCAACAGTTCTTAATCTTTCTAAAGGCTTAAAAAACTGATCTGCCCATTCATAACTTAATGCAGATTTAAGGTGTGAGTTAGATGAAAGTTGATTGTCATTTTCTAAACTAAACTTGCCTGCAGTTCCTTTATTGTTACTTTTATTAATAGTAGAAAAAGCATTTACATCATAGTTACTTAATGCAACATCTGACTTAAAGAAAGTTTTTTTATTCAACCAATATTCAGTGCCAATTGTAATGATTTGTTGTTTTTTTGGAGTAACCAAAAATTGAGCTGGCTCGTAATTGCCTTGTGGTATTGAATTTAAAGGAGCAACCCATTGATATACTTTTCCATTTGCACCATTAAAATAGGGAATATAATTTCCTTTATTAGAACCAATTTCAGTAAATACCAGATTGTATTTTGCACTGTCTTTATTTGTTGAATAAACATAAATACTATCGTTACTATTTAATAGATTAACTCTTTTTGCATAAAGAATTTAGAGGTGGAAAAGCTATCTAAATTTTCATTAATGTAAAAAGCATTTTGATAATTATTGCCCAAGTTAGCTAAGAATTGTTTTTGTTTATTATCGAGTTGTTGGTTAACTGGTGAGTTTTTTGCATCAACATTAGAATAGGCTGCAATTTTTACTTTTAGTTTTGAATTAAGCTGTGTTTCGTTTGATAAATACAACATAGAATTCAAATAACTTCTTTCTGCATATTCAAATTCTATTTGAATTCTTTTATCTTTTGTAATCATTCTTTTAGGAGTAAAAGTTAATTCTGCAGTATTATAGTTAATTACATAATCTTGATCTTCTCCCCTTTGTAATAATTCCCCATCAATAAAAACTCTTTCAGTACCAGCCAAAACAATAAAATAAATTTCACTATTAGCTCCTTGCAACCTATATGGACCCTGATTTCCCTCTAATCCATTGAATACATTTCTGGTAAATTTTCCTTTTGCAATAGCACCTGCAAATTGAAATTTGTTTTTTGAAATATTGCCAACTTTTTTTTCATTAACGTAGTAAATGCCTTGTAGTCTTTTATAAAAATTTAAAAAATAATTTTGATTCTGTCGAACATCAATATCACCAATATTTAATTCCCAATTTTTCTTTTTAAATTGCAATAAAATTCTATCAAATTCATTCAAAGTTTGTGTTGTTCCATCTGGTTGAATAGGAATATTATTATCGGTGATAGCAGCAACAATTTCAATACTATCGCCAATAAATCCATTCAATTGTAAATTCAGTTGAGAATTAAAAACTGCATTCTGATTATTTCCAAAACTTAAATTTCTACCAAAACTTCCACTGTAATTGATGTTGCCAAAGTTTAGAAAATCCTCATCTCCCACTAATGGTCTCGAAAAAATACTTGGTTGAGTTGCAATGAAATTATTTTTCACACTATCATAATTAAATCTTGAATACGTTTTGGTAAAATCAATTGCAAAAACTCTATAAACTAATTCAACACTATCAACACTAACTTTTTTTTTCCAATATATTAATGCTTTTGTGTAATCAATGGTATAAAAACTAGTATCAATTTTTTTTATACTTAAACTGTTTGGTACAATTACATTTTGCTCAAATTCAATACTTTTATTAGCAATGATTTTTTTTGATTTAAGATTTGATGGCACATTAATTTGGCCATACAATGCACTGCATGTAAAACAAAGTATTAAAGCTATTTTAAAAGATAAATTCAAACTAAAAGTAAAAGGTAAAACTACTTCATTGAGGAGATTAACGAAATTAACTGGTTGCTTTTTGATATTATGAACTGCAATTATAAGTTATAGCTTTAAATTTCTATTAAATAAGTTTTGAATATTTAGCTAATTTTTAATATTCAACAAAAGTTAAAATTATTTACTTTCAAATAGTTAGTTTTTATTTGCAGTCATGAAAAATTTAGCTTTAATACTTTTAGTAATTTGTCTTTCAATAAGTACAACCCATGCTCAAAACAGAGATACCATTTCCTTCATTCAAGCAAAAAGAATGTCTGATGCTGACTTGGCGAAAAAACGAGAAGGCACTTTTATAACGGGTATCCCAGATTTTTCATCAGATCCTGTAACTGGATTTGGACTAGGAGTAAGAACTAATATTTACTGGAATGGCAAACGAACAAACCCTTTTTTTGCTTATACACCATACCTTGCAAAACTTAAAGCTAATGCTGCCTATTACACATCAAATGCAAGAGAGTTAATATTATCGCTTGATGTACCTTATTATAAAGGAACACGTTGGCGATTTAAAATTGATTTTAAAGCTCAACAAAATCCAGCTAATTTATATTTTGGTTCTACAGAATCTACTCTTGGTGAACTTAGATTACCATCTACTCCAAATGGAGGACAAACTTATTCAACTTATTCAGCATTCGACAAAGCAAGAAAAACATTAAGACCTGGTGGAGTTGGTGAAGCAAGTTTTGTAACTGACGCCTTATCGAATAGATTTAGAGAAACTGAATTTATGCTAAATTTAAAAGCAGATTATGCAATTGGTGAAAAAGGCATTTGGCGAATTATGGGTGGTTACGAAATTCAACATTTGAATTACAATACATTCGAAGGAACTGAAGCAGATGCAATAGATCCAAATACAGGTAACGAAATAAAAGCACCTAATGGAACGTCTTTACTTAGAAGAGATTTTAAACAAGGATTAATCTCAGGTCTAGATGGTGGTTGGGTTTCTTTATTACAAACAGCACTTATTTTTGATACAAGAGACTTTGAACCTGATCCTACACATGGATATTATTTTGAATTAGCCAATGAATTTTCAAATCCTATAATTGGTTCTCAGTTCAATTTCAATAAACTTTTTTTACAAGGTCGTTTTTACAAAAAAATTCCTATTGGACCTAGAACTGTTTTTGGTGGAAGATTAGGTATTGGAAATATTTTTGGAGAAAATGCACCATTCTTTGAATTTCAAGATCAATGGAGCCCAGATGGAAGTATCAATTCATTAGGTGGCAAGCAATCACTTCGTGGATTTAGAGCTAATAGATTTTTAGCTCGTTCTGTGGCATTTGCAAATTTTGAACTCAGAGTTAGAATTGCAGAAACAAAATTTGCTAAACAAAGTTTTGCATTTGGCTTAGCTCCATTTTTTGATGCTGGAACTGTAAGAGATAAATGGCAAGATTTAAATTTTTCAGACATCAAAACTTCTTATGGTGGTGGATTAAGAATTGCATGGAATCAGTCAACAATTCTATCATTCGATTATGGTGTTTCTAAAGAAGATAAATTATTTTATTTCGGTATTGGACAAGCATTCTAAAATAAGCTTCGAAAACAATGTAGTCTAAGTTATTCATACCAACTCTAACGAAATAGTCTTCTGTTTTAACTAATGTTTCAATATTTTTGCAAAAATTTTTTTAATGCTGGAAATAGCAAGTAAAGTTCATGATGAGGTCAGACAAGGTGAAGCCTTTGCATCTGATAATATTGTTGAGAAACAGTTTAAAAAACATTTCTACATAGAAAGTTATGGTTGTGCTATGAATTTTAGTGATAGTGAAATTGTAGCTTCTATTTTAAATACTGAAGGCTTTGGTGCAACAAAAAATTGTGAAGAAGCAGATTTAATTTTTTTAAACACTTGCTCAATTAGAGATAAAGCTGAACAAGTTATTAGAAAAAGATTAACTGAATTTAGAATAATAAAAAAACAAAAACCAGGTCTTTTAATTGGAGTTTTGGGTTGTATGGCTGAAAGATTAAAAGAAAAATTACTTGAAGAAGAAAAGTTGGTTGATTTAGTAATTGGCCCAGATGCTTATAGAAGTTTACCAAGTTTAATACAAGAAGCAGAAACTGGTCAAAAAGCTGTTAACGTTTTATTAAGTAGAGATGAAACTTATGGAGATATTTCTCCTATTCGTTTAAACAGTAATGGTGTAACTGCTTTTGTTTCTATTACTCGTGGTTGTAACAACATGTGTAGCTTTTGTGTGGTGCCTTTTACAAGAGGTAGAGAAAGAAGTAGAGATGCTTATTCAATTGTTGCAGAAGCTCAAGAATTATTTAATAATGGCTATAAAGAAGTAACTCTTTTAGGACAAAATGTTGATAGTTATATTTGGATAGATGAACAAAAAGACAAGACTATAACTTTTGCCAAATTGTTAGAAATGGTGGCATTAGTATCGCCAGAATTGAGAGTACGATTTAGCACATCTCATCCAAAAGATATTACAGATGAAGTGTTGTTTACAATGAGTAAATATGAAAACATTTGCAAATGCATTCACCTTCCTGTACAAAGTGGAAATACAAGAGTTTTAGAATTGATGAACAGAACTTATACTCGGGAATGGTATTTAGAAAAGTATTATAGAATTAAAGAAGTTATGCCTGATTGTAGTGTTACAAGTGATATGATTGCTGGATTCTGTTCAGAAACTGAAGAAGAACATCAAGATACTTTAAGTTTAATGGAGCATTGCAAATTCGATTATTCTTATATGTATTATTATAGTGAAAGACCAGGAACCTTGGCTGAAAGAAAATTAGAAGATGATGTACCAGAACTAGTAAAGAAAAGAAGATTACAAGAAATTATTGATGCTCAAAGTAGATTAAGTAGAGAAAATAATCAACTCGATTTGGGCAAAATTTATAAAGTTCTAATAGAATCAGAAAGCAAGAAAAATTCATCTGATTGGAAAGGAAGAAATACACATAATAAGGTATTAGTTTTCCCCAAAGAAAATTACAACTACAAAGCAGGCGATTATGTTATGGTTAAAGTTAATAAAGTAACACAAGGAACTTTGTTGGGAGAAATAGTTATATAACTGATTAGAATGAAATACTTATTGTTATCAATTATATTATTTACAAATTTTCTTTTTGTTAATGCACAACAAGACTCAATATCAAATTGGTTTAATAAATATCAAGATTTTAGATACCAAGATAAAAAAGGTGAAAATTACGTCCATTTGATAATGAATAAAGTTGGAGTAAAGAAAATATTATATCAATACATTCAAATAGACACAAGCATTATTGTTAGATTGTTTGATAGTAGTGAAAATATAAAAGTTATACTCTTAAAAAAAGATGAATTAATAGAATCAATTCACAATAATCTAACTTCACTTAAAAAACTAAAGCAAAAAAAAATTGAAAATTCAATAAAAAAACAATTAAAAAACACTGAAATTTTTACTACCACAATAGCCATAAATACAAAAAAAATAAATTACAATTATTTTATTGTTAGACCCTTAGACGATATTTCAGATCCTGAAGAAAAAGTTGGTCAATCTATTATTAATAGAATTGAAAAATATTTCATAGATAAATTCAAAAACTAGTTTCTCTAAATAATTCAAACAATGGCAGAAATTCAATCCATAAAAAACAGATTCGGCATCATAGGTAATTCGCCTGCATTAAACCATGCTTTAAACACTGCAGTACAAGTTTCTGCAACAGATTTAACAGTTTTAATTGTTGGAGAAAGTGGTGTAGGTAAAGAAGTTTTTTCACAAATTATTCATGCACTATCTACTCGAAAACATAATCCTTTTATAGCTGTAAACTGTGGTGCTATACCAGAAGGCACAATTGATAGTGAACTTTTTGGTCACGAAAAAGGCTCATTTACAGGAGCTATTGATAGCAGAAAAGGATATTTTGAAACTGTTAGTGGTGGAACCATTTTTTTAGATGAAATTGGTGAACTTCCTTTAGGAACACAAGCCAGATTATTAAGGGTTTTAGAAACTGGAGAGTTTATACGTGTAGGTTCATCAAAAGTTCAAAAAACTGATGTTAGAGTGATTGCTGCTACCAATAGAGAACTCATTGAATTTACACAAAAAGGAAGATGTAGAGAAGATTTATATTATCGTTTAAGTACAGTACCAATAAGGGTTCCAGCATTAAGAGATAGAAAAGAAGATATTCCACTTTTGTTCAGAAAGTTTGTAGTTGATTTTAGTGAAAAATATAAAACCAAATCCATTCAATTAGAAGAGTCTGCTAAAGAAATTTTAACCAACTATGTATTTCCTGGTAATGTAAGAGAGCTTAAAAATTTAGCCGAACAAATTTCTGTATTAAGTACTTCAAATATTATTTCAGCTAATGATTTAAGAAATTTTTTACCAGAAAAAGTTACTTCGCGTTTACCCATATTAGCAAGTCAATCAGGCAATAGTTCAACAGAATTTAACAACGAAAGAGAAATTTTGTATAAACTTTTCTTTGATATGAAAAAAGATGTTACAGAATTGAAGAAAATGTTTTTAGAGATATTGCAAAATCCTGCACTAACTGGAAGCATGCCATCTTATTCAAAAGAAAATATTTTAAAAGACTTTCCCATTTTAAAATCAGATGAATTAATTAATACTACACATCATCAACCACAATTCATTCCAAATTATACTCAAAATCAACCTGTAATAATTAAGGATAATGATATAGCACATGAAGATGTAGAAGAATCTCTAAATATTAATGAAAAAGAAAAAGAACTTATTGTAAAAGCTTTATTAAAACATAAAGGGAAAAGGAAGGATGCAAGCTCTGATTTAGGCATTAGTGAACGTACATTATACCGAAAATTAAAGGAGTATAGTATTGATGATTTGTAAATAATTGGATAAAATGTTTTCAATATCAATTATTATCCCTAATTTCTTTAACTTCGCAACCTCTAAAAAAAACAGACCAGATTTTGGAAGAATTAATCCCGAAGAAAAGAATTTTATTTATTGCAACAGAATTATCTCCTTATTTGGAGCTAACAGAGTTTGCTGAAACAGTAAATAAACTTGCAATAAAAACAAACGATAATGGTTACGAAGTTCGTTGTATTATGCCTCGCTTTGGTGTGATTAATGAAAGACGCCATCGTTTACACGAAGTGGTAAGATTATCTGGTATCAACGTTTCTGTTGATGATGATGATTATCCCTTACAAATTAAAGTGGCTTCTCTCCCATCTGCACGATTACAAGTTTACTTTTTAGAAAATGAAGATTTTTACAAAAGAAAATTCATCTTTCATGATGAAGATGACAAATGGTTTGATGATAACGGCTTAAGAACAATTTTCTTTGCAAAAGCTGCACTAGAAACTGTAAAAAAGTTTGGCTGGGCACCCGATATTGTTCATTGCAGTGGTTGGATGAGTGGTTTAGTTCCTGCCTTTATTAAAACTGCTTATAAAAGAGAGCCAGTATTTGGACATAGCAAAGTTATATTTAGCATTGGAGAAGATATGTTTGATGAATCTTTAGGTGATGATTTTGTAGAAAAAACTTTGGTAGGAAATAATATTTCTGAAAAAGATTTAGAAATTTTTAAACCTGCAGATAATATGTGTTTGTATAGAGGTGGTGCAAAATTTGCAGATGCCATTACCTTTGGTTCGCCTGATGTAAACCCTATTTTAGTTGAAGAATTCTCTAAAGTTAAAGGCAAAAAAGTAATAAAGTATAAAGACAATAATAGTATTCTAGATGAATATTTAGAACTATATAATAAAATTTCAGAGTAAAATTTAACGTATAATAATTAACCATTAACAATTTAACAGATGCCGTATTTATTTACATCAGAAAGCGTTTCTGAAGGACATCCAGATAAAGTAGCAGATCAGATTTCTGATGCACTTATCGATAATTTTTTAGCATTCGATCCACAAAGCAAAGTGGCTTGTGAAACCCTTGTTACAACTGGTCAGGTTATTTTGGCTGGTGAAGTAAAAAGTAAAGCTTATTTAGACGTGCAAGAAATTGCTCGTGGTGTAATT
>JANLVQ010000289.1:0-4411 GCA_031364085.1 Chitinophagaceae bacterium | reverse complement strand
GGTTGGAACACAATGCAAGAAGCAATTGATAGCATTGCAATTGCACCATTAGAAGGAGAGGCAGGCAAAACATTTCATTATGGAAATGCAGGACTACAAATAATTGCAGCCATTTTAGAAAAAATAAGTTACAATAGTTTTGAAGCTATTTTTCAAGAAAGAATTGCCAAACCATTAAAAATGAAAGACACCGATTTTGGCAATGTAAAAGTTCCTTTAGCTGCTGGTGGTGCATATAGCACAGCAAATGATTATTTGAATTTTTTGCAAATGATTTTGAATGAAGGAAAGTATAATGGTAAACAAATTATTTCAAAAGAATCAATCAGTAATATGCAAAAAAATTATGTAACTCAAGAAGTAAAAATTATTTATACTCCAACAGAAGCAAGTAATTGGGGTTATGGTTTTGGAGAATGGGTTATGGATAGCCTCACCCCAACCCTCTCAAATGGAGAGGGAGTAAAACGATCTAATGCAGTTACTAGTCCAGGTTTATTTGGTACTTTTCCTTGGGTAGAAAATGAAAAAAAATATTGTGCTATTCTTTTTACATTTAATATAAAAAGTAAGGGAAGAAATGAAAAATATAAAGAGTTGAAACATTTAGTAGACGAATGTATAATGATAAATTATTAATGATAAATTGTTAATTCAAAAACAAGAAACAAAAAATAAAAAACAAATAACAATAAACTCCAAACCATAAACTAATAGTATGTACGAACACAAAAAACAACCTCTTTTAAGTAAAACAAGATATTGCAATCGATTATGGAGTAATACATTATTTTCTTTGCTTATTCTTTTTCTTTGTTTAAGTATTGGAGTACTTGGTTATAAACTTACTATTCCTGAATTTGATTGGTACGATAGTTTATTAAATGCTTCAATGATATTAAGTGGCATGGGTCCAATGATTGATGCCAATATCCATCTTACAAAAGCAGCAAAAATTTTTGCATCGGTTTATGCTTTATTTAGTGGTGTAGCTTTTATTTCTACAATAGGTTTAATCATTGCACCAGTGGCTCATCGATTTTTTCATAAACTACATTTAGAAGAATAATTAAAATCAATACACCAATTTTAAATTTTTGTTTTTGACTTTTAAGTTTTGCCTTTGCATCTTTGCCAAATGGCAGCATTGCAATTTCAATTAGAGCATACAGATTATATTACAAAAGCACGAGCAGGAAAAATTACCACAGATCATGGAGAAATTTTAACACCTATTTTTATGCCTGTAGGTACAGTTGGTAGTGTTAAAGCAGTTAATCAACAACAACTAAAAAATGATGTTAAAGCTCAAATTATTTTAGGCAATACTTATCATTTGTATTTACGACCAGGTATTGAAGTTTTAGAAGCTGCAGGAGGGTTACATCAATTTAATGGTTGGCATCAACCCATATTAACAGATAGTGGTGGCTATCAAGTTTTCTCATTAGCTGCTAACAGAAAAATTAAAGAAGAAGGAGTTATTTTTCAAAGTCATATCGATGGCAGTAAACATATGTTTTCGCCAGAAAATGTAATGGATATTCAAAGAAGTATTGGTGCAGATATTATGATGGCTTTTGATGAATGTCCACCTTACCCAAGTGACTATAACTATGCAAAAAAAAGTATGGAACTCACACATCGTTGGTTAGATAGATGTGTAGAAAGATTGGCTGAAACACCTGATAAATATGGGTATTCACAGAATTTATTTCCAATAGTTCAAGGAAGTACTTATAAGGATTTAAGGATTGCTTCATCTCAATATATTGCTTCTAAAAATGCTGTAGGTAATGCTATTGGAGGTTTAAGTGTTGGTGAACCAGAAGAAATGATGTACGAGTTTACTGCACTTTGTTGTGAACATTTACCTACTGATAAACCTCGATATTTAATGGGTGTTGGTAATCCTTGGAATATTTTAGAAAGCATTGCTTTGGGTATTGATATGTTCGATTGTGTAATGCCAACTCGTAATGGTAGAAATGGAATGTTGTTTACTAGTAAAGGCATCATCAACATCAAAAATAAAAAATGGCAAAAAGATTTTACACCAATTGATATTGATATAACTTGTGAAACCAGTAATTATTATAGCAAAGCATATTTAAGACATTTATTTGTTGCTAAAGAAATTTTAGGTTTGCAAATTGCCAGCATTCATAATTTAAGTTTTTATTTATGGTTGGTTGGCGAGGCAAGAAAACATATTTTAGTAGGAGATTTTACTAGCTGGAAAAATGAAATGTGTGTAAGGTTAAAAGAAAGATTATAAAAAGAATTACTTTTGAAAAAATGGTAAATCAAGAACAAATACAACAATTGATAAATGAAATAGCTGCCGGATATCAACCTGATAAAATTTATTTGTTTGGCTCGTATGCTGATGGTACTGCTACAAAAGATAGCGATATCGATTTGTTTATCATAAAAGAAACAAATGAACGATGGATTGATAGAAATATCAATGCAAGATCATCTATTATCAATTATCCTTATGTTGGTATGGATATTATTGTTTATACACCAAAAGAATTTGAAGAGGCTCAGTTGAAATTTATGAATATTGGTAAAATAGCCGTAAACACTGGAAAACTTATGTATGAAAGAATTTGAAAAATGGTTTAGAAAAGCTGAAGGTGATTTGTATACTGCAAACTTATTGTTGAAATCAGAAAACTGTCAGCCAGATATTTGTTGTTACCATTCTCAACAAGCAGCTGAAAAATATTTAAAATCTTTTTTAGTTTCTCGTCATTTAGATTTCCCAAAAACTCACGATTTAGAATTTTTAATAAAGTTGATTGTATTGCATAAACCAAATTTCAATAAAATTCTAACTCATGCACTTGCAATAACAAATTATGGTGTAATCCCACGTTATCCTGATGATACTCATGAACCAAGTAATGAAGATGCAAAAAAACCTTTTGAAAATGCAATCATCATAAAAGAATTTGTTTTAAAATATTTTTTCGATTAAAAGAACTTTATACTTTGAACTATTTAAATACACCTCAGCCCAAACGTTTAAAAACTCGTGAAGTTAAAGTTGGTGATTTGCTTATTGGCAACAATCATCCTATTCGTGTTCAAACAATGACCACCACAGATACCATGGATACTAAAGCAACTGTTGAACAAAGTATTCGTTGCATAGAAGCTGGTGCAGAATTGGTTCGTATAACAGCTCCATCAAAAAATGAAGCTGAGAATTTGCTAAATATAAAAAATGAATTAAGGGCAAGAGGTTATCATACGCCTTTAGTTGCAGATATTCATTTTACACCAAACGCTGCAGAAATTGCTGCAAGAATTGTTGAGAAAGTTAGAGTGAATCCTGGCAATTATGTAGATAAGAAAAAGTTTGAACAAATTGAATATACCGATGCAGAATACATTGAAGAGATTGAAAGAATTAGAGAACGGTTTACACCATTAGTAAAAATTTGTAAAGAATATGGAACAGCCATGAGAATTGGAACTAATCATGGAAGTTTAAGTGATAGAATTATGAGCAGGTATGGAGATACTGCTATTGGTATGGTTGAAAGTGCTATGGAATTTTTAAGAATTGCTCGTTCAGAAAATTATCACAATATTATTCTGAGTATGAAAAGCAGTAATCCAATTGTAATGGTTGAAGCGTATAGATTGCTTGTAGATACTATGGATAAAGAGTTTGACGAAATTTATCCATTACATTTAGGAGTTACTGAAGCTGGTGATGGTGAAGATGGAAGAATAAAAAGTGCAATAGGTATTGGAACTTTATTGCAAGATGGAATTGGTGATACCATTAGAGTTTCTTTAACTGAAGATCCAGAATTTGAAATTCCTGTTTGTGTAGATTTGGTGAAGCTGAATGAGGTAGTTGCAAAGTCAGAAGAGTCAGTGAGTCAGGAAGAAGAAAAGTCAAAAATTAAAAGTCAAAAACAAAAAGCATTTACCAATCAACCAATCAACCAATCAACTTATCAACTAATCCCTAATTCCCAATTCCCAATCCCTATTGTAGTAGCAGATTTCATGATGGCTGAAATCATTACTCACCAAGACTTACAAGCAATTGGTTACACATATAATGAAGCAACAGATAAATGGAATATTGCAGATGCAGCTGCAGATTTTATTTACACTAGCAATAAAATTTTAGATTTTGCTTTGCCTGGAACATTAAAAGTTTTGGTAGATGCTAATGTTTGGAACGATTGTACAGATAAGGAAAAATGTTTCCCTTTATTTCAAGGTAAAGAATTTCTAACATATAACATTCAACATCCAACACTCAACTTCATTGCTCTTGACATTAGCAAAGATGTAAGTGAAATTATAGATGCAACTAAAAATAATGATACTGCAGTTTATGTTATTTATTCTAATGCATCTAATGGAATGCAACAATGTA
>JANLVQ010000280.1:0-17464 GCA_031364085.1 Chitinophagaceae bacterium | reverse complement strand
GTAATTGATGGTCCTCATTACCCTTGCTTCTGGTTATACTACCCAGATATTAGAAATACATTAGCTAAAAAGCAAGTGTTTCTAATATCTGGATAGTATAACCAGAAGTAAGGAAAATGTGGTCCATCATAAACTTTTCCTTTAAGAATTAATGGCCCCATTGGAGCAATACCAATAATTCTATGTACTAATCTTGCAGCTTCTTTGTCGAAAATGATTTCTTCTTTTACCATGAATTTGTAAATAGAATCGATAGGAAACTCTTTTCTACGAATTTCTTTTTTAACAACATTACCATCTAAATCCATTACATCAGACGTGTCAATACCACCAGAGAATTTAGTTTTAAATCGTTCAATATCTTTATAAGGAAGTGTAAATCTTTCATCTTCAAAAGCTACAATTGAATCTTCAGTTACTGCTTTGTACAAAATAGCAAAGAATAATTGATTACCATTATCTTCTGTAGTGTTGTAACGAAAAGGCGAATTAATTTTTTCTCTTGCATCAATTACTTTCCATAATTTCTGACGATACACGGCATCATCTTCTCTAATATGATCATAAGGCAATGGTGTTCTTTCTTTTTGATCTGATGAAATTGCACTTTCAGATCTTTGAGATTTTTTTATTGGATCCATCAAAGGATCGTTGCCTTGATTAGATTGAATAGTTTCTATTGGAACCGATGTATTTGTTTTGTTTCCTGTTGGAGGTTGCGTTTGTGTTGTTTGTCCTCCACCACCAAATGGGTTGTTTACAGGAGGTTGATTGCCATTTGTTTTTGGAGGTTGGGTTTGACCACCACCACCAAATGGATTATTTGCAGGTGGTTGTTGTGTAGTTGCTCCACCGCCAAATGGATTGTTTGTTGCAGGTGCATTACCACTACCTGTAGTATTTGCATTTTTAGTATCATCCTTTCCAAAAGGATTTGCATTTGCGGGTGCAGTTGTTTTTTTTGCAGGAGCTTTCTTTTTTTGAGCTGTAGCAGTTGTGCTAATCATCAAAAACGTAAATAAAGCAGATGCTGCAAATAATTTTATCGTTGTTCGTTGCATAATCATATTAATTTGACAAATTAAAAGCCATTGAACCTGGTAACTTTCTTCTTCCATCAGGGCCTTCAACAGAAATATCAGTAATTAAAACTGAAGAACCTGGTCGGCAAGATTCGATATAACCTTTTACTTCAGTAGTAAAGTAAGCACCATTTACAATAGAATATTTTGGACCTGTATTTTCAAATCCTTTACCTGTACAAACTATTGTATAAGAAGAAACATTATATTTTACACCTTCAAAAACAAAATCGCCCATATCTGCTCTAATACCTACATTGGCTTTAAAACTGTTTACAGAAACTGTTCCACCACCATAACTACCAATCATTGGAGTTGGGTTTGGAATTCTTTTAACTGGGAATTTAAATGGTGTTCTTTTTCCATCTACACTAACAGTAACAGTAGCCATGCCAGCTGTTGCTGGGTTTGCAGTATATAAACCAGAATTATCTGCTCTTGTTATAGTTCCATTATCTATTGTAGCATTAATTTGTTCTGCTCCTTTTGTGCCTCCACTCATTCTAATAGGATTATCTAAACCTAAATAAAGAACATTTACTTTTTCAGCACTTGCAAATACCCCTGTTGGTGAACCAACTGTGTATTTAATTTCTTTATCTACAGATCCAATCTTACCATCTGGCTTTTTGAATGAAATGGTAACTTTTTTTGAATATGATCCTGGAGAATTTACAGTTGTTTTATATTCAGCAACACCTTCTGCATTTAAAGCAACACTAGAGCCATCAATAGCTACATTAGGCTGTGCATTTTTATTAAATGCTCCCACACCTGCAGTAATTACTAATTCTTGACCTGGCATTAAATATTGTGAACTTTGACTAGCTATAGCTTGGAATTGATCGTAGATTACTTCTACTTGACCTACTTGTTTATGACAAAATTCAATTACTTGAGCAGAACTGTTTCTCACATCATTTTCAAATTTGCTCAATATGGTTATTGCTGCAATAGTTGGAGTCATGTGAAAATAAGTATTCGACCAATCTTTACCATCGGGTGTAGTCAAATCAATTGGTAAAGAATTTTCTAACTGTGCCTTAATTAAAGGATCTAAATTTAAAAACTTATTCTTTAATTCTTGCAATCTATTTTTTAACGGCTCACCTTTACCTTTTCCTTCTGGAGGTGGTACAGTGAATAATCTTGTTGCAGCCTCTAAGTCATCTTCTTTAAACTGTTCTTTACCATCAACAGTTTGCAATTCAGCTTCAACTTTTAATTCTTGCTTTAATGCTTCTAATTCAGAAACCATAGCATCTGCCATTTGTTTAGCTTGATCAGCTTTTGGTTTCCAATATGCAGCCTTCTCTTTGGTTTCTGCTCTTTCCATTAATTTTTGTAAAGAAAGAATTACTTCTTTATTTTTTTGTTCAACTATTTCACTAGCAGTATTTAAGCTTCTGTCTACGGTTTTAAATGCATTCAAGATTTCAACTGATACATTTAAAGCAAGCAATGCAGTTAGTACCAAATACATCAAGTTAATCATCTTCTGCCGTGGCTCTTTAGGTAGAGACATCTTTATTAATATTTTAAGATTTACTAAATAATTTAATTTCTCAAACTCTTGAATCTAAGCTTGTCTTCCTTGCATTGCTGTAAGCATACTTCCATAAACACTGTTTAATTTAGTTAAGTTACCAGCTAAAACTGTGATTTGTTCTTTTGCTTTTATAGCATCTTCTGTTGAATTGCTCATTGCAGCAGTAGTTTGTGCTAACTTGCCATAGAACTGATTCATTGTTTTTAAATGATTGTTACTTTCTTGTAACTCCAATTCGTATACTGTATTTAAAGAAGATAGATTTTTTGCTAAAACCTGTACTTGTGTATGAAACTGTTTAGTTGTTTCACTTGCTGCATTAAATGTATTAAATGTACCAGCAGCATTATTAACAGAAGTTGCCATTGCTGCCATTGCAGTTGTTGCATCTTTTGCTTTTGCTCCAAAATCGCCTGTATTTTTAACTACATCACTAATATCTCCCATATTATTTACTGTTGTACCTAATTTTTGAAAACCAGCACTTAATTTACCCAAGTTTGCAGGAGTAATATCTGCTTCTTCTAACATTTTGTCCATAGTTTGTAAAGGCGTTATTTCTGCTCCTTTTTTTAATCCTGGAATGTGTACTTCATGATCATCCATTGCAGGGTATATAATATATAATATGCCATATGCCAAGAAAACTAGAGCTTCTGTTGTTAAACCAATTTTCAACCATAAATCTGCATCAGATGCATGTAATATTTTTCTTAAAGCACCCCAAATTACTATTGCAGCTGCAACAGATACAAATACGTCTACGATTTTACCAACTTTGGCGGGAATTTTTGCTGCCATGATTTTCTATTTTATGATTGATTTTTGATAAAAAATTTATTATTACTTCGATTGATTATTTTGTCATTTTTGGTGATAAATCTATCACACATCTAAAGCCAATGTAAGATTTAGCTGTATCTTGATATTCAAATGCTCTTGTTGAAACCTGTAAATAAAAAGCTACATCTTTCCAACTACCCCCACGAATGGTTTTACGTTTCATGTATGGAGGATCAGAATCTTTTGCATCGTATCTTAAATCTGGATTCATTTCATTAAAGAAATTATATGAACCTTCATTATAATAAGTGCTTGTCCATTCAGCAACGTTGCCACACATGTTATATAAACCATAATCATTTGGCCAATAAGCATCGGCTCTTACAGTATAAAAACCTCCATCTTCTGCATAATTACCACGACCAGGTTTAAAGTTGGCTAATAAACAGCCTTTTTTGTTACGTGGATAGTAGTTACCCCAAGGATACATACTGTTAGTTCTTCCTCCACGTGCTGCATATTCCCATTCAGCTTCACTTGGTAAACGATAATTACTTTCTATTGCCATGCCTGCTTTTTTTAAGAATTTATTTTGCATTGCAGTTCTCCAATGGCAAAATGCTTTTGCTTGTTTCCAACTTACTCCAACTACTGGATAATTTCCAAAAGAAGGATGAGCAAAATATCTTTTAGTCATGGGTTCGTTGTAGGCGTATGAGAAGTCTCTCATCCAAACTAAAGTATCAGGATAAATTTTCACATTCTCTCTTGCTATAAAATTTTTACGAGCCATGCCATAGTTTTCTTTCTTAGCTGCTTCAGATAAAACAAACTCTTCGTAACGATATCTGAATTTTTCTGGGTCTAATTCAACCATACCATATAATCTATTGTCTGGAGCTAAAACTAATTTATCGCCTAATTTTTCTAAATTTTTAGAATCAAACTTTAAAGATGTTTTTGCTTTAACCCAATCAATGGCTTTTACAGAATCGCCCGATACACCCGTTGTACCGCCTTTTACATAACCTAATTCAGTTGCAGCAAGTGAATCTCTCACCCACCAAACAAATGAACGATACTTATTATTGGTAATTTCTGTTTTATCCATCCAAAATCCGGCAATAGAAACTTGACGATTACGTTGGTTGAAGTTAGAATTCATATCCTCATCACTTGGTCCTAAATGAAATGTTCCAGGAGGAATGTACGACATTGCTGCTGGAGCACCCATACTTTTCTTAGCTAAGGGAGCTGAGCCTCTTACTTGGCCATCGTTCATATAGGTATCTGCACTAGAGGTTTTACCTTTTTTCGAACAAGATGATATACCTATTAAGGTTACACTAGCAAGAAAAACAAAAAAATATTTCTTCATCATTTGCGATTCAATTAAATAATAATGGTGACGACAAAAATAATGACATTATTTAGACATATCCAAATAAGAAATTATAATAATAAAAATTAATTTGTAAAAAATTATACTATAGACTGGAGTTATTTTAAAAAAGCTATTTACTTAACGACGAAATCGATTGCAATATATAATATTAAGTGTTATATAAATGTAAAAATTTTTGCAAATTATTTGTTGGTGGAAAACAAGTTTGGTTTTGACATAGATAATATTGAGTTGATGAGGTAATTTTTTTATCTTTTAATAATGGAATAGTATTCGATTTTTCGTCTTCTGAAATTATCAATATTTTATTAGGAATATATTCATTATGAATTTTTTTAATTTCAAGTTTTGCTTCAAAACCTGTTATTACAATTTCTTTTGTATTCTGAACAACTTGTTGAAAAGCAATTGCCCAAACACTAAATGATGTGGGATACTTTTCAACAGCAGACTTTAAACCCTTCAACATTTTATCAGATAAATCCTTATAGGTATCATTAAAAAAAACTACACTTAAATATTGCAAGCATTGTGCAAAAATCGCATTTGCCGATGGAGTTGCTCCATCATATAAATCAACTTTTCTTACTACAATATTTTTTTTATTTTCTGGAGTAAAAAAGTAATAATTTGAGTTAGTATCTACAAATTTATCAATGATAACATTTGTTAATTTTTTTGCTTTAATCAAATACTCATGATTTCCTGTTATTTCTTGTAATTGAATTAATGCTAAAATTAAATAAGCATAATCCTCTAAAAAAGCTTCGTTGTACGAAATATTATTTTTATAGCAATGAAATAATTCATCCTTTTTAACCATTTTATTTAACAGAAAATCTATATTTTTTTCTGCTATAATTCTATACTCTTCTTTTCCTGTTGCAATAAAAGCTTTTGTAAAAGCAATATTCATTAAAGCATTCCAAGAGCAAAGTGTTTTATCATCTAAAAGTGGGCGTATTCTTTTCTCTCTGTGTTCTAACAGTTTTGCTTTACATTTTATTACAAATACCTCAAGCTCCTTTTTATCCATTTTTATTTCTAATGCAATTTTATTTAATGATTTTTTTAAATAAATAATATTGGTTTCTTCCCAATTTCCTTGTTCAGTAATATTGAAAATTTCACAAAACAAATTAGCATCTTTAGTGAGTATTGTTTCTATTTCAGTTTTACTCCAAGTATAAAATTTGCCTTCTTCACCTTCACTATCTGCATCTAATGCACTATAAAATGCAAATTCATTACTCATCATTTCTCGAATTATAAATTCTAATGTTTGATGAATAGTTTCAGCATACAACTCTTTTTTTGTTATTTGATAAGCTTCAGCAAGTGTTGAAATTAATATAGCATTATCGTACAACATTTTTTCAAAATGTGGAGCAAACCATTTTTCGTCTGTACTGTATCGTGCAAATCCTCCACCAATATGATCATACATTCCTCCTAAAACCATCTTATCTAAACTTAATATGGCATGCTCCAAACAATTTTCATCTTTTGTAAAATGATAATGCCTTAGTAAAAAAAGTATAGCATACGATTGAGGAAATTTTGGAGCCGTACCAAAACCACCCCAAACCCTATCGGCTTTATCCATTAAATTCTCTGCAATAGTTGTAAGTGTTTCAGCATTAATCTCGTTTTCATCAACCGATTGTAATTTTCCTAAAGAACTACTGCTTTTTAAATAAGTAGTTAATTTTTCTGCTTGTGCTTCAATTTCATCTTTTCTATCTTTAAATGCTCTACTTATTTGCATTAATGTTGCTAACCAACTCATTCTTCCATGTGCATTTTTTGGAGGAAAATAAGTGCCTCCATAAAATGGTTTTAAATCGGTAGTTAAAAAAACATTCAATGGCCAACCGCCGCTTCCTGTCATTGCTTGAACTGCATCCATATATATGTGGTCTAAATCGGGTCTTTCTTCCCTATCAATTTTAATATTTACGAAATGTTCATTCATAAATGCAGCAGTAGTTTCATCTTCAAAACTTTCTTTTTCCATTACATGACACCAATGACAAGATGAATAACCAATACTAACTAAAATGGGCTTGTTTTCATTTGCTGCTTTTTGAAAAGCATCATCGCTCCAAAAAAACCAATCAACAGGGTTATGTGCATGTTGTAACAAATAAGGAGATGAGGCTTTTATAAGTTGATTGGTATGCTTCATTTAAAATTTCTACTTAAAAATTAAAGGTAATTTGTAAAAAATAAAATGAGCAAACAGTTGTTGCCCATTTTAAAGATTAATAAGTTAATACTTTTATCTGTTATTATAGTTGATTTTATTTTCTATATTTTGTTTATATTGTTTTACAGCTCTGGCAATACTTTCAGATAATTCATTTTGTCCTTTTTCACTATTTAAATAGTCTTCCTCTTCAGAATTGCTAATAAAACCAAGCTCAACTAAAATTGCAGGCATGGCAACAGCTTGTAAAACCCAAATACCAACAGCTCTTTGTTTTGCATCTCTATTTTCTCGTCCAATTTTGGTAAATTCATTTTGAACTGAATAGGCTAAATTTCTACTTCGCTCTGTATATTGCTGCATTCTTAACGAAATAGCTGCAATTTGTTCAGGGTCGTAATTAAAATTTTGATCCATCAACATCACACTATCCGTATAAAAAGTTTCATTATTTTTGAGAGCATTAAATTTATCATCGTTTTTATTAACGCCCCAAATGTAAGTTTCTGTTCCTTTTGCAACACTTGGTGTAGTATAATAATTGTACTGAGCAACTTTTTTACTTACTTTTTTTTTGCCTTTTTTAACTTTTACTGTTTTATAGCCTTTAAATACTCGATGAGTGATTGGCCGTGAAGAATTACAATGTATTGAGATAAATAGATCTCCTTTTGCTGCATTGGCTTTTTCGGCTTTTGTGTAAACATGGTCATAAATATCAGTTGTTCTAGTTAAGTAAACCTCAACATCAGGAATCTGCCTTTTAATTTCTTCTTCTAATAAAAGAGATACACTTAATGAAATATTTTTTTCATGAGAATATTTTCCAGAAGCTCCATAATCACTTCCTCCATGTCCAGCATCAATCACAATTTTTCTTAACCCCTGTTTTTGTAGAGGTGGAAAATTATTTTTAATACTTCTAGTTGCAGCAATAGAAACTAATGAAATAAGTAAAAAGAGGTAAATTATTTTTTTTGATTCCTTCATGAAATGTTAAATCGTAATATTTAAAAATAGCAATAAAAGTTCTTGCCTATATTTTTGTAACCAATAAATTGATAAGTGAACTTTATTAACGCAAAATATAGGTATTATATTATAACAGTTCTAATAATTGTTTGCCTAGCATTGCAAGTAAGCCAATCTCATGCACAAAAAGTAAATTCTACTAAGAACTTAACAAATACTTTAGAAAAAAAATCAATACCTCAAACTCCAAAAAATGTAATCGATTTAACCGACACTACTGTTAAAGAAAAAGTTTTATCAAACGATAGCTTAAGAAACAAAAATAATTTTACAACTATTCATACTATCGATTCTTTTAAAATTTCGAAAGATTCGCTAGATGCCCCTGTAAAATTTGCTGCAAGTGATTCTGGCGTGTTTATCATTTCAACCAAAGAATTTTTTTTATATGGAAAAAGTCAGGTGCAACAAAAAGAAATGATTTTAGATGCGGGTGTAATAAAATATGATGGAAGTAACCAAACCATTTTAGCTTTTGGTGCTGTAGATACTTCTAACAATCCTTTGAATAAAACTAAAATGCAAGATGGTACTAATACTACCTTTAGTGACACTATTGCATTTAATCTTAAATCTCAAAAAGGCAGAACAGTAAATTCTTTTTATAACGAAGGAGAAATTTTTGTAAACGCTCAAATATTAAAAAAAGTTGATACAGATATTTTTTATGGTTGGAAAGGAATATTCACTACCTGCAATTTAGATATACCCCATTTTGCTTTTAGAACACGAAAGCTTAAAATGATTAACAATAAAATTGCCGTTAGTGGTGCAGCATCTCCAGAGTTTGAAGGAGTACCTTTCCCTATTGGAATTCCTTTTGGCATTTATCCTTTAAACAGAGGCAGGCATTCAGGTGTATTAGCTCCCCAATTTGTAACAACAGAAGATTTTGGTATAGGATTACAGGGTTTGGGTTATTACAAAGTGTTGAATGATAATTTCGATGTTACGGTAAAAACAGATATTTATTCTTATGGTGGTTGGAGTGTAAATGTTACCCCAAAATATATTGTAAGATATAAATACTCTGGAGGTTTGAATCTTACTTTTCAAAATTTAAAAACCCTTAATAGAGGTTTTGCTTCGAAAGAAGAATTCTCACAATCAAAAACTTTTGATGTTACTTGGAACCATAACAGAGACAATAGAGCCAGACCAGGAACCAGTTTTAGTGCTAATGTACATTTTGGCAGTACAAAATTTAATCAATCATTTATTGGTAATCCATTAATTAATTTTAATAACAGAATAAATTCTAACATCAATTACTCTAAAAGTTTTAACAACAAAGCCAATTTAAGTTTAAATATTAGTCACGACCAAAACGCTGCAAATCGTTCAGTTAATTTGCAATTGCCTTCATTAGGTTTTAATGTAGTTACTTTTTATCCTTTTGAGAAAAAAGAAAGAGTAGGCAAAGCAAAATGGTTCGAAAGTATTGGCATAGGATATGGCGGAAGTTTTAATAATTCAATAAGCTTTTTCGATTCTGCTATATCAATAAAACATATTATCGATACCATGCAATGGACAGCAAATCACAACATACCAATTACATTAGCATTGCCACCTATGGGGCCTGTAACCATTTCTCCATCTATATCTTACAGCGAAGCATGGTATGATAGAAGTTTAAATAGAGAATGGAATAATTCAACAAAAAAAATAGATTCTTCTGTTCAAAAAGGATTTATTAGAAGACCAACAACTAGTTTTGGAATTAGTATGAGTACTAGAATTTTTGGAACTTATCTTTTTAAAAAATCTAAAACTATAAAAGCTATTCGTCATGAAATAAGACCATCAGTTGGTTTTAATTATACCCCCAATTTAGATAATAGATTCAACTACAATTTACAAATAGATTCTAATAAAAATACCATAAGAGTTTCTCGATTAACTGGAGGAGTTGTTTTTAATGAAGCATCGAGTGGAAGTATAACATTTGGAATTGATAACCTTTTTGAAATGAAGGTTAAAAATAAAAGAGATACCGCTGCCAATGCAACAAAAAAAGTAAGATTAATAGATGTTTTAGGCATTTCAAGTTCGTACAATTTAGCTGCAGATAGTTTTGCATTACAACCATTTTCTATAAGACTCGGTACTAATCTTTTCGAAAAAATAAATATTTCTGCAAGTGCAACATTAGACCCCTATAAAGTTGATGCAACAGGCAAAAGAATTAATCATTTAATGTGGTACGATAGTCAATTTAAATTAGGAAGAATTACTTCAGGAAATGTTGCTATTAGCACCCAATTTAAAAGTAAACCCAAAGATGAAAAATTAGCCAACTCAAAAAAATTACCTTACGATCCTTTCATGACTCCAGATGAACAACAACGTCAATTAGATTTTACAAGGGCTAACCCATCTGAATTTACAGATTTTAATATTCCTTGGAGTTTAAGTTTACAATATTCTTACAATTTTACACGACAAATAAAACCAGATTATAGCGGCTTTGTTACCAATGCTTACAGTAGCTTAGGATTTAATGGAGATTTTAATTTAACCCCAAAATGGAAAATGGGTGCCACAGGAAATTTTGATGTTACTGCTGGTTCATTACAACAATTAAACTTCTTCATATCTCGCGAGTTACATTGTTGGCAATTGAGCATTAATGTTACACCAGTAAATATTTGGCGTTCTTTCAGCATCACCATCAACCCAAAATCTGGAATGCTTAGAGATTTAAGAATTAATAGAACCAGGCAGTTTAGTAATCAGTAATTTTTTACTATCTTGTAAAAAATCATGTCATCCCCACAACGATATATTGCACATTTTGATTTAGATTCTTTTTTTGTAAGTGTTGAGGTAATCAATAACCCTTCACTTGCTGGAAAAGCAGTAATAGTAGGTGGTTCAAAAGATAGAGGTGTTGTTACAACCTGTAGTTATGAAGCTAGAAAATTTGGTGTTCGAAGTGCCATGCCCATGAAACAAGCCATGCAATTATGCCCTCATGCTATAATTGTAAAAGGCACAAGAGGCATGTACACTAAATACTCTAATTGGGTTACAGATATTATTGCATCAAAAGCACCATTATTTGAAAAAGCAAGTATAGATGAGTTTTATATCGACTTGACAGGAATGGATAAATTTTTTGATGTATTACAATGGACTATTGATTTACGAAATCAAATTATTGATGAAACAAAACTCCCCATTTCATTTGGTTTAGCTAGTAATAAAATGATTGCCAAAATTGCCACAGATGAGGCAAAGCCTAATGGATTTTTATTTGTAAAGCCTGGCAGTGAAAAAGAATTTTTAGCAACATTACCTGTAAATAAATTTTCAGGAGTAGGCGAAAGCACATTCAAAAAATTAAAATGGATGGGCATTCATTTAATTGGTGATATTTTAAAGCACAGCGAACAAAGTTTAGAAGATGAATTAGGTAAGTGGGGCAAGGATTTATATAGAAAAGCTCAAGGCATTTCAAATAGTGTTGTTTCAATAGGAAGAGAAGCAAAAAGCATTTCGAAAGAAAATACTTTTTCCGAAAATATTTCAGACGAAAATACATTGATTATTGAACTAGTGAAAATGGTGGAGAAAGTTGGATATGAATTAAGAAATGATGGTATGCTTGCGGGATGCATTGCTGTAAAAATTCGATACCCCAATTTTGAAACAACACAAAAACAAACAACTATTGATTTTACACTAAGTGATGAAGTACTAATTAAAGAAGCTATTTTATTATTTAAAAAATTATGGAGAAAACCTAACTCAGTAAGGCTTTTAGGTGTAAGATTAAGTGAATTTACTAATCAAAATTTTCAAGGAAATTTGTTTGAAGATCATACTTTTCAAACAAAATTATACGCAGCTATTGATGATGTAAAAAATAGATTTGGTAAAACTTCTTTGCAAAAAGCAAGAACCGTAAAAAAATAAAAATAGTTGTTATACTTTATACAGTTCTTCTATTATGTTATTGCATTTTTCTACAATCACCTTTCTTTTTAAACTCATTTTAGGTGTCATTTCACCTCCTTCAATACTCCACTCTGTGGGTATTAATGCAAATTTTTTAACTTGCTCTACATGGTTAAATAAAGGATTGTATTTATTAATGATGGATTGATACAAATCAACAACAGCCTTACTTTTAAGTAAAGATGCATGATCAACAAAATCAATTTCTTTTTCTTTACACCAACTTTGTAAAGAAGTAAATGAAGGAACAATTAATGCACTAACAAATTTTTTATCGGCACCAACTACTAAAACTTGTTCTATAAAATGACTTTCTTTTAATTTATTTTCGATGGGTTGAGGAGCAACATATTTACCACCACTTGTTTTAAATAATTCTTTTTTTCTATCTGTTATTTTTAGGTATTTATTGTTAACCCAAACTCCAATATCACCTGTATGTAACCAGCCATCAATAATAGTTTCAGCTGTAAGGTCTAGTCGTTTATAATATCCTTTCATAACAGTACTTCCTCTAACAATTATTTCACCATCATCAACAATTTTAACTTCAATACCGTCAATAGGTTCTCCAACAGTTCCAAACATTCTGCCACCTTTCCCTTTTCTATTCACACTAATAATTGGACTATTTTCTGTAGGACCATAACCTTCATAAACTGGTATTCCAGCTGCTGTAAAAATTCTTAACAAATTAATAGGACAAGCAGCACCTCCAGTAATAATAAAATCAACATTACCTCCAAGTGCTTCTCTCCATTTTACAAAAATTAATTTATTTGCAATTTTTAATTGTAGATTATACCACCAGCCTCCATCAACTGCTACATCATATCTTTTTGCTAATGCCACTGCCCAAAAGAATAATCCTTTTTTAATACCAGTGAGTTCTTGGCCTTTTGCCATAATTTTTTCATACACTTTTTCTAGTAATCTTGGCACACAACTAAAACCAAAAGGCTTTACTTCTCTAATATTGTCTCCAATAGTTTCAAGACTCTCAGCATAATATATACTAATGCCACTAAATAAATAAATGTAGGTAATTACTTTTTCGAATATATGATTGAGAGGAAGAAAACTTAAAGCTTTTCCTTCTGGCCTATCTTCAAAAGGAAAACTTTGTTTTCCAAATTGCAAACAAGTATACAAATTGCTGTGGGTAAGCATTACACCTTTTGGAGTACCTGTTGTACCTGAAGTATAAATAATAGTTGCTACATGTTCTACAGGAACTGTTTTTTTATGTTCTTCAACCTTGTGCAATTGCTCAATATTAATATTAGAAGTTAATTCTGACCAATGAGCACAACCTTCAACATTATCGAAACTATATATTTTTTTTAATGAAGGAATATTGGGTTTAATAGCACTTATTTTATTAAACATTTCATCATTACTAACAAAAATATATTGAGCTTGAGAATCGTTTAAAATAAATTCTATTTCTAAAGGATTGGTTGTTGGATAAAGAGGAACAAGAATGGCTCCTGTTTGTTGTACAGCTAAATCGGTAAAAACCCACTCTGGTCTGTTATTACTAATAATAGCAATTTTATCTGCACCTTCAGCAGTATAATCTTTTCCATTCATTCCAAGTTTAAGTAATCCAGCACTGAGATTATTTACGGCTTGAATAGTTTGTTCGGCACTTGTTGTTTGCCAAAGCCCATTAACTTTTGCTCCAAACACGTCAGCTTTATTACCAAACTTATTGAGTTGAAATTCTAAGGCATCAAATAATCTTTTTATTTCCATAAGGTAGAATTAGTTTTGAAAATGCAATTAGGCTTTAAAGATATTTGTTTTATAAATAATAGAGAAGTGTTTATTAAAAATTACTTAAAAAATTGTGGTTTTAAATTGAGATAAACTAAAAAACTAAAGCTGCCAATTGTATCTGCAACAATATCCCAAACATCGAATGCTCTGTTTTCTATAAAATTTTCTTGAACAAACTCCATTCCTACACCATAAATAGAGCAAATGAAAGCTATGCCCCAAAACCATTGTTGTGTTTTATTGATAAGAAATGTTGCTCTACAAATAAACATGCTTAGAATAAAAAATAAAACAATATGAACTAATTTGTCTACCTGAAATAAACCAACCCACCAAATTAATGGCAGTTTTTTGCCAGGAATACAAAGCAAAAAACTTACAAAAGCAAGCCAAGAAATTGCTATAAATACAGCAGTTGATTTTTTAGTTAACAATGGCTATTAATTTTTAGTATTCTATTTTTTCTTCTTTAAGGTCGCTTTTTATTTCAACTTTTTTTCTCTTAGACATGAGCATATCTAAAATTTGTTTTTGGCGAAAACTATCTGTTTTTTGAGAAGAAATATTTGATTTATTTTGAACAATTTCATCTTCAATTTTTCTTTTCTTTTTAACTAATGAAACTGAGTCTTCAACAAAATTATCTAACTTCTTTATTGCTTTTCTCAACGCTTCTTCTTGTGCTGCAATTTGAAGTTCTAAATCGTAATCTGCAGCAAGGGTTCTCAATTCATTCATGTAGGTTTTTGTTTTATCTAAAAGCCTGTTTTCTTCTCGATCATCTACAAAATTTTCAAAACCTTTACTCATTAAAAAAGTAATGTTTGAAATTTCTTTTTCCTGTCTGCTTTTTCTTTCAACTAAAACATAAATATCATAAAGTTCATTTCCAAATTCTGGCATATTTACGCCATTATAAACTAAATAATCTTTTTGTTTACGACTTTTATAGCCCAGCCTTTCAAAATTTTTATCGATGGCTTCTCGAACAGTTGACTCTACAAAAGGCACTTCAACAATTACACCTGGAACATCCTTTTTATTGAATTGTACCATCGTATACCTGCTTTGTGCAATTGATGCAGTGATGAACACGTAACTTATGAGGAATAATAATAATTTTTTCATAAAAATTAATTTAGCTATCACAAATCTTTTGAAAAAAGAGATATGAAGTAGTGATGTGTTTAAAAATCTGGTTGTTTTGGTTTATTACACATTATAGCATCTATTCTTTCTTTAACCTCTGTTGTAATTTTATCAACCACTTCAAGTGATTTTAAATTATCTAACAACTGCTCTTTTTTTGTTGCTCCAAGTATAGCAGTAGTAACATTTTTATTGCTAATACACCACGCAATACTTAGTTGTGGTAGTGTAACACCTAACTCACTAGCAAGTTTACCAAGCTCAACTACTTTGGCAACTTTTTCATCTGTCATCCATCTTTCTTTTAACCAATCAAACCCTTGTATGCCTAAACGTGAATCTTCTGGCACTCCATTATTATATTTTCCTGTTAAAAGCCCAGTGGCTAAAGGGCTCCAAATTGTTGTGCCCATTCCTACACCATTAAAAATTCCTACATATTCTTTTTCAATTTTTTCTCTTTCAAACATGTTGTATTGTGGCTGTTCAACTTGAGGAGGAATTAATTTATAATCTCTTGCAATTTTATGGGCTTCCATAATTTCAACACCACTCCACTCGCTGGTTCCCCAATACAAAACTTTACCTTGCTGAATTAAATTGTTCATAGTTAACACCACTTCTTCAATAGGTGTTGACTTATCTGGTCGGTGACAGAAAAACAAATCTAAATAATCTGTTTGCATTCTTTGTAATGCTTCGTTACAAGCTTCAACTAAATGCTTACGACTAAGGCCAGTTTGATTGGGTTTATTTGCATCACCTCTCCAACCAAAAAAAGCTTTGCTACTTATTGTATAGCTGGTTCTATCCCAGTTTTTAGCCTTTAAAACCCTACCCATCATTTTTTCACTTTCGCCTAATGCATATACTTCGGCATTATCAAAAAAATTAATTCCATTATCATAAGCAATACCCATTAATTCATCGGCAGAGCTATCATTAATTTGTTTGTGAAATGTTACCCAACTTCCAAAACTTAAAACACTTAGTTGCAAACCAGTTTTTCCCATTTTTCGGTATTCCATATTCATACTTAATTGTATTTTTTTATTTTATTAAAATATATCAAAGATAAAAGATTGAAACTAATATTGCTAAGCTAAGTTAACTATGCTAATTGAACATTTACAATATTATTGTTGCCCTATAACACAAGAAAATTTAGAATTAACAATTCTAAAAAAATCTACCAAAACACTTGATGGTATTGCATTTGAAATTATTGAAGAAGGAATTTTAACAAGTACTATTTGCTTTTACCCTATCATAAAAGGAATACCAAGATTAATAATTGAAGCCATTTATGATTATAGAAATTTCTTACAAACACACGTTGAGCATTTTGAAAAGAAAGAAAAATTATTTTTTGATACTCATAAAAAAATAATTGATGTTGCCATTCAAAAAAATAAAAAAACAAAAAAAAGTTTCAAACTTGAATGGAAATTTTTTGATTACGATAGAGATAAAACTTGGAATGCTATACCTGAAAAAATGCTAGAAAGATTTTTAGAAGAGACAGATGAACTAAAATCAAATTTAAAAGACAAACTTATTTTAGATGTTGGTTGTGGCAACGGTTTATTAGATGGATTAATTGCAAATGAAAATGCCACTGTAATAGGATTTGATTTTAGTTTAAGTATTGAAAAAGCTTTTGAACAAAATATCCATTCAAAAGTAATTTTTGTACAAGCCGATGTTCAACACCCTCCTTTCAAAAAAAATATTTTTGATATTGTTCAGGCAAGTGGAATTTTAATTCATACCAACAATACAGCATATAGTTTCAATTGTTTAACCCCATTAGTAAAGCCCAATGGAAAATTGAGCTGTTGGTTATATCATCCAAGAAAAAATTTTATACATAATACATTTAATTTTATTAGAAAATTCACCAGCAAACTACCATTGAAATTGCAAATAATATTATATGCTATTTTTCTATTCCCTATAAGTTTCATCATCAAAAAAATTAAAGGAAATCAACAAAATTCGAGAGAGATGATGGTTGATATTTTAGATTGGATGACACCAGAATTTAGATGGGAACATACCCCTGAAGAAGTTACCCATTGGTTTTTGAATAATAATTTTAGCGATGTAAAAGTTACAACAAAAGAACTTTTTGGTTTTAATATTTTAGGAAGAAAGTGATGATAATAAAAGAAGGCTATTTCAAAAACTAAGTAATACAACAACCTTCTTTTTTAACCAAATCTAACAACGAAAATTTTTAATTCCCTGCTATTCCTCCTCCTCCAGAGCTTACACGTTTACTTTCATCTTCAACACCAGTTTTTCTTTGTCGAGCAGCTTTAATTGTATTTTTTCCGAAACGATAACTAAAATTTAATTTTAATTGTTGGCTCTCCCATTGAAATGCAGCATCTAGTGATTGTCCAGCTAAATTGCTAGTCCCTTGCCTACGCATTGTTTTGAAAATATCACTTACAGAAAGTTTAATATTTCCTCTACCATCTAAAATTTGTTTTTGAATTCCAACA